>JAQVMI010000450.1 GCA_028703735.1 Candidatus Cloacimonadota bacterium
TCTTTAGTTACCAAAGAAGATTTGAATAAACGTATTTCCTCGAGATATTCTCTTGCAGTGGCTTCGCCAATATCAATAATCTCTTTCAGATGTTGAAAGTCAGTGGCAGAATAACCATCTAATGATGGCTCAAGCAAAAAATCACAATTCTCCAGATTTGCATGCAGATTTCTGGTTATTCCAATGTTTATGGTTTGATCCAAAATCTCCACAAGATTGTTTAATTCTTCTTTTCCCCTCAGTTTAGAATTCACTTTTATCCCTATCACTTTATCTGCACCCATTTCGTGTAACAGATTTACGGGTAAGTTTTGTGACACACCTCCGTCTATGTACACCTGGTCATCAATCTCAAAAGGTTTCACTAAGCTGGGGATGGACATTGATGCTCGTAATGCCCGCATCAATGAACCTTGGGTAAAAGAAGCAGGTTTACCAGTAATGAGATTTGTTGCATTACAAGCAAAAGGAATGGGAAAATCAGCGAATTTATCAACCTGAGCTGCGGGAGCAAACACCCGAAACAGTTCCAGGTTTATTTTATTTCCCACAAACACACTTGAGGGAAGCTGAGGAACCCAAGCTTCGTTTAGCTCGAAAACAGCATTTCCATAGGGAGCCCAGCGTTTCTGCCCAATATACAGGTCTCTACGGGTGTGTTCGTCCCGGGTTAATTGTTCCCAGTCCATTTCAAGACAGATATCCTCAATTTCCTGGGGAGTATATCCCATGGCATAGATTGCCCCAATTATTGCTCCGATACTGGAGCCGGCTATATAGTCTGGCTTTATCCCTTCCTCTTCCAATACCTTAAGAACTCCGATATGGGCAAAACCACGTGCCCCTCCTCCGCTTAAGGCGTATCCCAAAGCTTGCGCATTCATACAATTCCCCAAAGCCACGAAGAGCATGAATAGCATAATGATCTTGTAAATTGACAATCGCATAGGATGTATACTAAAGCCAGTTACGAAAGCTTTAGTTAAAATCCGCTTTCTCCCAAAGTGCTATCTGCTGGATTTACGGGATTCTCAGTCTGAACATCCCTATCTTTATAGATATATTCCAAACGACCAAACACGGCGGTTGATTCTATCCTGATGTTTTGGGTATTACGGGAACTGGCATTATAAGCAGCAGATTTCCTTCGCGGCATAACTGTAGCTCCAAAAACTGAGGTGGGATCAATATCAAAATTTAGATCAGCCGGAAGGTAAACTGTGGCAGAGCCGAAGACAACTGTGATCTCCAGATTCTTTGCATCAGCTTGCAAATCTGTAAGATCAATAACTCCACTGGAAAAAACCATATTGTATTCTCCTTGATTATTACTATAAATCATGGAGCTATGATTAGACCTATGGTTTCCGGAAATCCTTATATGAGGTTTGCCACCCAACAGCAGCTTTACCCCAAACATGATGATAATAATCGCAAAAAACACCTTTACCAACGGCAGATTAATACCAAATCCCTTAAGAAATATTGAAATACCTAAGAGAATGATTAAAATCCCCCAGAAAAAATTACCAAAGAATATGTCCATTTTCATCTCCTCCTCCTTTTAGAGTGTTAATCCATGCATCCAGGCATGATTTAGTTTGTTAACTTCAATATCTATATCGCTATTCACTACAAATCTATCAGCAGCAGTAACGTTACCTAACATATTAAGTTCAATTCCAAACTTTTCGCTAAGCACCATAATTTCTGTGAATTGCTGGCTATTTGCACTTATCACTACTCTTCCGGCAGCTTCGCCAAAATACACCCAGGATGCGTTATTTGGTGTAGCAAAAGTTAATGATGCACCAAACAACTTTTGGGGAGAGTAGCAAGATTCTGCAATAGCTATAAGTAAGCCACCATCAGAAACATCATGAGCACTATTGATCAATTTTTCTTCACACAGCTTCAGCAACAATCCTTGCAAGTTAAGTTCATGCTGCAAATCCACTTTAGGTGGTTCACCGGCTACTATATTGTACTCTTGCTTTAAAAACTCAGAGCCACCTATGCCACTAACAAGAGAACCCAGCAGTATAATGCTATCTCCGGCAGTTTTGAAATGGGATGTCATAGCCTGGCGATAATCTTGCATTAAGCCTAACATTCCAATTACGGGAGTAGGATAGATTGCTCCAGTGGGATTCTCGTTGTAAAAGGATACATTTCCTCCAGTAACGGGAGTTCCCAATACTTTGCAAGCCTCGGACATGCCTCTGATTGCTTCACTAAAAAAGTAATAAGCTTCTGGCTTGTAGGGATTGCCAAAATTAAGACAATTTGTAATGGCGATCGGTTTTGCTCCGCTACAGGCAACATTACGGGCGGATTCTGCTACAGCTGCTTTAGTTCCCTCATAGGGATCAAGCGCACAATGTCTGCCATTACAATCGGTAGAAAGTGCTATTGCCAGATCAGTTCCAGCTATTCGTACTACTGCTGCATCTGAGCCTGGCTCTACCACAGTTCCAATCTGCACCATGTGATCGTATTGCTGATAAACCGCATGTCTGCTACATAAATTTGCACAACCACAAAGCTTAAGTAAACAAGCTGCGTAATCTTGTGGCTCGCTAAGATTATCAAAATTGTAATCCTTCAATTCCTGCAAG
>JAQVMI010000451.1 GCA_028703735.1 Candidatus Cloacimonadota bacterium
TAGGCAAGGCTACGCTTTATATTGGTCTCTACCATGGCATGAATCACTCCGTTAAAGGCAGTAAGCAGCGCAATTCCCAGCAGAATGTAAAGCTCATAGGGTTGCCAAAGTGATTGAAGCAGCACAAATATTATGCCAAATATTCCGGTTTTTATCATCAAGCCGGACATCAAGCAGGATAAGTGAGCAGGAGCTACAGGATGTGCTTTGGGTAGCCATGAATAGAATGGGAAAAATCCTGCTTTGAAGGCAAAACCTATCAGTAACAGCCATTTTGCAGGATTGTATATGTAAGAATTGGCAAAATTGAAGCTTCCGCTGCGCAGGTAAAGCATCCCAAAACCTGCTAACAACACCGCAGCTCCAATATGCATCATCACAAAGTAATACAGGGCATTCGCTATTGTTTCTTTGTTATCACGCTCGTATAAAATGGCAAAAAAGGAGGACAAGCTCATCAATTCCCAAGCGATCATGAACAACAAGCTGTTTCGGAACATCAAAACAAGATGCATGCTGATAATCATTAGCCCCAGCCAGAAAAGATGAGCCGTAATCCCTTCTGCCGGATGAGCCTTTATATAGTAGCTTCCATACAGCAAACCCAAGGGAAAGCCGAAAGCAAAGATTAACCCAAAGAAAGCAGCTAAAGGATCCAGAATCACAACCGAGGGAGGGATTAAGGGAATAAAGCTGATAGTGTAGGTGCTTGCTATTCCGCTAAGCAGATACCTGCCATAGCCCAATGTCATAATAATAGAGGCTGCAAAGCTTAGTATTGCGAAAGGCAACGCCCTATGCTTGCACTTATGCAAAATAAGCACCAATAGTAATGCCATCACCTGTATAGCTAAACCTATGGCAATCATACGGTTCTCCCCAAAAGCGACATTAACCCATGAATTATGCTAAGGGGATGGGCGGGACATCCGGGTATATACAGCACAGGTTCGTCTGTGTTTAGCCAGGCTCTGTCCACCGCAGGAGAATCAGAAAACAATCCTCCACTTATTGCACAGGTGCCATTTAGCACTAAAGCCTTGGGCTCAGGAATGGCATTCCAGGTTTCCTTTAAGGCAAATGCCATGTTTTGGGAAACAGGTCCGGTTAATATTAGGCAATCTGCATGCCTGGGTGAGGCTACTACTTCCAAACCATAACGTCCCATATCAAAATTTACATTACTGGATGCTCCCAGTTCCATTTCGCAAGCATTACAGCCGGCAGCAGATACATTGCGCATGGCAAATGAACGCTTGAACAGCTTACGCAGCGTTGTGTTTACCACCACAAGGGGTTTTGTGCTGCATCCACTATCTGTATCCCAGCGGATTATCAATCCATCTCTGCCTGAAGCAGCCATGCGGAAATCCGGAGTGAAGGAAAAAGTATCGGGAAAACTGCGTTGGCATTCGCCACAAAATACACATTTTCCCAAATCCAAGCTTAAATCACCAATAGCACCTGTGGGGCATATCTTTGCGGCAAGGTTAAAATCCGCTTTATTTGCCCCCAAAAATACAGGTAATCCAGGAAAAGAAGGATGTATTTGTGCCTTTAAGGGATCTGGAATTGCCTGATAACCGTGACCGAAGCGTGCTTTTAATAGCTCAAACATTTATCTGCCTCATAAATCTGCACCACAATAGGAGAGATCAAAGCTTTTGTTACACAAAGGAAAATCTGATATGCCTTCTTCCCGCACTGCTAATGCCAAGCCAAACCAATTGTGCAGAGAGGGATCGTAAATTTTATACAGCTCTGTGGCAGATTGGTGGTCGGTTTTGATGATGTGCACAATTCTTCCCCTCCAGCCTTCAACAATGGAAATTGATAGTTTATCCGGCTGTGGATTAGCAAGAGGAAGGTGTTCTCCCAGTTGTTCTGCCGGGATAATGCTAAGCATAAAATCTATCATACCAAGTGATTGCAGAATCTCCTTATAGCGTACCCAAGCTCTGGCATACACATCTCCGCTATTGCAAACAATTGGCTGATACAAAGAAGCATGCGGTAAGGGAAAATCCTTGCGGGCATCCATAACCAATCCTGAAGCTTTGGCAGTAATACCACTCATGCCAAGTTCCTGAACGGTTTTTAAGCTAAGAGTACCTGTGCTGTCAAATCTGTTTAGCACTCCGGCATCAGAAAAAAGAGCTTCAGCACAATTCACAATCTGCTTTTCTGCAATTGCCAAAGTCTTACGCAGCACGGCATTCTGTTCTTTGCTGATGCCATAATTAATGCCTCCGGGCTTCAGCCAGCGTTTTCCAAATCTACTACCGCAAATTGCCAAAGAAGAATTTATTATCGTGGTGCGTAAAGCTGCAAAAAAATCACGTCCACTTAGGTATGCAATATCCCCTGAAAGTGCCGAAAGATCTGCCAGATGCATTCCAATGCGCTCCAATTCCAGGGCTATATAACGGATAGTTTGGATGATACCGCTAACAGGAGTGTTGCAAAGTGCTTCCACAGCATTGCAATATGCCAAAGCGTGGCTTATGGCAGAATCTCCCGCAATGGCTTCTGCCAAACAGATTTTGCTGCGGATATCACCCTCTGTAAGCATTTTGCAAACGCCACGATGTTGATAGCCAAGCTGAATTTCCAGATG
>JAQVMI010000452.1 GCA_028703735.1 Candidatus Cloacimonadota bacterium
ATAGCCTGAAGACTGAAGAGGATGGCAAGATTATCATCGATGTTACGAAGATAACCCCCGAAATCCGTAATCAGCTTGGTGAAGTAGCATTTAATGATATCACCAGGCTAACCCACAATATAATTTACAAATTTAAGGTTGCACGTATTGGCATGAATGCCCAATCCGTTGCACATATAATGATCATCGTCTTCATTCTTTTGGGTAATATTGGCTACTTCATCCAAAAGTATCGTGCGCCAAAGATCTAAGGGGAGGAAATAATGAGCTACGAATTAATGAGTAATCTGGTGGGTGCATTCTTCACCCTGTGTATCTTTTCCTTCTTGTATAAGGATAATCCTTTCTATCAAATGGCAGAGCAGCTCTTAGTGGGTATTTCGCTTGGCTACGGTCTTGTATTTACCTACGAGCGTATTTTCATACCTTACACCTGGCAGCCAATAGTTGTGAAACACAATTATGTCCTGATTATCCCTGCGATTATGGGTATGCTGTATCTGTTCCGTTTCTCTCGCAAGCTGGGATGGCTTTCGCGCTATCCAATTGCGTTTAGCATGATGTCCGTAGGTATGGGTGTGCCATTATCTATGCATGCTTCAATTTTAGTGCAGATGCGCCAGGCTATGGTGCCCTTGGAAACGATTAATCTATTCTTAATCTTCATTGGAACCATCGCAGTCCTGCTGTATTTCTTCTTCTCCAAAGCTCACAGTGGCATTTATGGCAAATTTGTGAACGTGGGAAAGTGGTATATGATGATAGGCTTTGGTGCTTCCTTTGGTATGACAGTTATGGCACGTATATCGCTTCTGATTGGACGTATCCAGTTCCTGGTGAACGATGTTATGGGTTTGCTAAAATAACAAACCCTATTATGCAATTTGCGAGTCCAAGCCTAAGGTGTCGCTTGAATTCCATACTGCCCAAGAATGACGAATCGGGCACTATAGTTAATGTTCCAAAAGGAATGGAAAAAGATGAAGAAAGCACTGTTAAACTTAAGTGTAGTTCTGCTGATTGTTATAACCCTTGTTAGTGGGTGTGCCAAGAAAGCCGGAATTACAGATCAAAAAGCAAAAATTAGTGAGTTTAGCGTCACTGATTTACCGTACGACGATGGTTCGGGGGTGGTGCTGAAGTGGAAGCCCTTGGACAAATCTCATCGAGTGATTCAATACAACATATACAGGGGTGTATCTCCAGACAGCCTATTTTTCCTGAATAGCGTGGAAGTGGATCCCAAAGCTGGTGTAGCGGCTCCTGAGATGTTCTTTTACGATAGCGGAGAACAGCCGTTAATAGAATTCGAATCATCTCCTTCCAAGCTGAAAAGAGAGAAGCAGCAGGCAGCGGGAAGCCCTTTATTCGGAAGATTTCCGGCTGATGTCTCTTTGCTGAGTTCCATGATAGGTCGCTTTAATGTTCAGGGTGGCATTGATAGCGGTAAGATGTATAGAAGGCATAAACCAATAACCAGGGAAGAAGATGTTTTAGCCGGAGTGAAGCTGCATAATTTTGATTACATTTTTGGCATACCTGTTCCAGATCAGGAATATTATTATACAGTTCTTGCCATAGATGAACAAAACAGATATCTTCCTTATGCCGATATCCAAAAAATAGTTCCGGTGGATAATCCTCCCGAAGACAGGGCTGTGGTTCACAGCACTTATGTAACTGATACAGGCGTTATAAATTTTGAGTGGAATCCCCCGGTTAGCAGTTTGGATATTGCCATGTGGGAAGGCTGGCTGATTTCTAAGCCACAAAATGTGCAGGAAGGTGTTAACCCCTTAATCGACAATTCCTGGCAGGCTAATGGCATCCCTCTATTCCAGTCACCAAATTATTCCAATGCCACTACACAATATTTTAGGGTGGATACAAAAGCAGAAGGAATCAATCTTCCCTCAAACATGGAAGATTATACTGCTGTTTTGGCATATCAGGATTACGCTGGCTTGAGCTCTGCTGCATTGGCAAGGCATTTCCGCCTCATCAGCTCTGAAAAGCTGCCGGTAATGCCTACTATTTCAATTTCTGATAAACAGAATGACAAGGGTGATAATCTGGTGATCTCGGTAGGAAAACCCATTGCTTACGTGGTAACAGCTTCCTATACCAACAGCAAAAGAACAGCTCTGCGGGTAAATTATGAAATTGCCAATAACGAGAACTATAAGATAGACAAGCTTCAATTCACATTCCTTAGTGCGGATGGCGAAAAGATTGATGTTGTTACAGAGCATTTTGTGGATAAAACTGTTCGTTTGAAACTTCCGGGAAAATATGCAGGATTGAAGGATTTAAAAATCAGAATAGCCCTTGAAACCACCGGAAGCAACGCATTTGATGCAGATTACACCGAACAGCATGTTGTATATGATGATAATAACAAGCTGTTCAAGGGTGAGGATGTTTTGTACCGTGGAGAGCCTATCAGCACGCAATACATGGATATATTGGTAAAGAACAGCTTTGCTCCGGACTTTTTACCAGGCAACAAAACCAACGGCACCACCCGCTCTTACGATCATGGAATTCCTTACGAAAGCATGGTTTATCAACAGATAGTGGGAGTGGATAAGGCAAGTAAGCGC
>JAQVMI010000453.1 GCA_028703735.1 Candidatus Cloacimonadota bacterium
CAGGTGGCTATCTCATATCAAAAGATCATAATCAGGGACACAATTGCATCCAGATAAACGGTATTATACTCTTTGCCAAACAGCATTATCCGATGCGACAACAAGCTGTTACGTCCATTGTTTAGATATTCGCCATGTGCCATTTTTACGCTGCCTTTCAGAGCTTCGTTATTATACCTGGCTTCCGGATGCTTATCCAGAAAGGCATTGTGAGTGTCCACAAGGTGCATATAATCTTTATAACTTAGGCTGGTATCTTTTACTCCGCTCATATAGCTTTCTTTTTCGCGCTCCATGGTGTTTTTGCGTGCAGAGGCAATAACCCAGCCTTCAAATAGCCAACGGGATGGCACCAAATGGCAGAATTCGGGTATTTCGCTATTGTGGTTTATCCTAAGGCTGGCGTTCATTTTGGAAAACTGGATAACCGCTCCGCTGAACATAATCTGAGGGATTATTACCAAAGGCAGGATGTTTATGATGGCACTACGGTCTTTGATAATGCTTGAAAACAACAAGCCAAGCCCATAACCTGTTATTCCGCTTAGGAGCAGGAAGATGCTTTGGGGATAAAAGTAACCCCGCATATTCAGAATCCAGGCAGATATCTGGTAATACAGCACCACCTGCACAATTGTCATCAACAGCAGAACTATGTGCTTGGAAATTAATTGACTACCTGCAGGGATATTCAGCTTCATTTCTCGCACGATGCTGCGTTTTTCACTTAAGATGTCGTCAATACTATTTGCCAGACCAATAAAGATGAAGATTATTATGGAGATAAAACCAAAGAGTAGTGAGTTCTCGTTAGCAAAAAAGCTGTATGCCTTGCCATCGGGCACACCCCTTAATACAAAAGCAGTAATGGCAGCTAAAAGCGGAGCAACAAGCAGGGTCATCATCAGGTTTATCTTGCTGCGGCTCTTGTTTATGAAGTTTCGCATAGTAAGCAGCAATGTGTTTCGCCAGGCATGATGAAGGCTTTTGCGGTTGGGTTTTGTTGATTTCTGGCTCTCTATCTGATGAGCATTAGAGTTCTGTGTATCCATTGCCAAACGGAAACGGTGATTGCGGTATTTGCGTTCCCAATAATCTGGGGGAAAGCGTCTGTTTCCTGCTCTATCAGTGGTTTCTATCAGATCATAAAAGTAATCCGGCATGCGAAGATCATACTTTGTGGTAAGGTATTCGCGTCTGTTTTCACTTTGTTTCAGCTCTTCGGAGAAGTAATTGAACACCTCCTTACTATCGCCAAAAAATACTTGTACGCCACCCTTATCCAGGAGCAAAACTTTATCGAAGGCATTGAAAACTGTAGCATTTGGCTGGTGAATTGTGCACAGGATTATCTTGTTCTGCTCTTTTAGGTCGCTTAGGAATTCGGCTATGTTTTCGGAATCTTTGGAGGATAAACCGCTGGTAGGTTCATCCAGGATAATGATCATGGGATTTAGCACCAATTCCAGGGCAATATTCAGCCTACGTCTTTGACCGCCGGATAGTTTCTTGTTCATCACATCGCCCACAAGCATATTGCGCTGTTCAAACAAACCAACGCTATGCAGTAGGTTTTCGATGCGGGTGTGAATTTCGCTTTTGTTTTTTAGGGATGGCAAAGCCAGACGGATACGGTAAAGCAGATTCTCGTAAACAGTTAGATTTGGAAACAGCAGGTCGTCCTGCGGAACATAGCCAATGTGCTTTTGGAAGAAGGCAAAGTTGGAGCAAAAATCCATTCCATCTATGGTTATCTTGCTGTGAGTAGCTTTTATATCGCCTAATAGTACTTGCAATAGAGTGGTTTTTCCACTACCGCTGGGACCCATAATTGCCATCATACTGCCCTTGGGCAGCCTGAAAGCAATGCTGGATAGTGCTGTTTTACCTTCCTTGAAAGTGTGCGATACTTCAGACACACAGATTTCGCCAATCTGGATGGGGATTTCTATCAGCTCCCAATTACGGTTTATCAGATAGTTTGTATCTCCAATGCTAATAACATCCAAGTTAAGCGCAAAGGGGATGCTATCCTGCATCAGAATGCGGTTGATGAAAACTTCGGTATCAGTGCTTTTAGTAGCCGTTAAAAGCTCTTCTTCTTTGTGAAAGTGCAGCAGGATAGTTCCGCTTGCTTCGTTTAGCAGCGACAGCCCAATTTTGTCCTTGCAGAGGTAAAAATCGTTGTTCTTTAACAGGTCTTTATCAAAGGTGATATCGTTAGTTAGCAGGTTAAAAACCGATTGGTTAATATCATTCGCGGGTGCTTCATCCAAAGCAAGCTCGATGTTTTGTTTGCTTTTGTTTCCGCTTTCCAGATAGAAACAGCGGTTGCGGTAATGCAATCTGGAAGTATTGTTTGTTGTTTCGGGAAGGGGAAGTTCCCGGGGATTTACACCCATGTTATAGATAAACCATAAGTCCTTGGTTTGGATGAAGAGTTCGGAATTAGCACCGGGGATTATGACTGTGCTATTTTCCTTCAAGCGGTGAAACCTGCGTGGTTCCAGATGCCTTTCAATATGTCCCTCCATAATCCTGCAGAGCTCTGAATCTTTGCTAACATCGGGATATAGCAGCACCAGAGAT
>JAQVMI010000041.1 GCA_028703735.1 Candidatus Cloacimonadota bacterium
AGCGGAAAAACCGAGATTTTGGGCTTGTATGCTCA
The DNA here is from genome assembly GCA_028703735.1 of Candidatus Cloacimonadota bacterium. Classification (GTDB taxonomy): domain Bacteria; phylum Cloacimonadota; class Cloacimonadia; order Cloacimonadales; family Cloacimonadaceae; genus Cloacimonas. The sequence goes on from JAQVMI010000041.1 coordinate 36, forward strand.
AAAGCTTAACAATGAAGCAGGCTCTTCAATAGACGATAATTATTCCCCTGTACTAAACGAATTGTCCTTAAGCCAAAATCATCCTAACCCCTTCAATCCCAGCACTACAATTAAATTCAGCGTGAACCATAATACTCCCAAGCTTGAACTTAAGATTTACAATGTGAAGGGACAGCTCGTAAAAAATCTGTTCAGCGGAGCTATATCCAAAGGAACACATAGTCTCGTTTGGGATGGCAGAGATAACGAAGGCTCCAGCGTTAGTAGCGGTGTTTATTTTTACCGTTTGAGCGATGGAAAAAACAGCCAGGAACGCAAAATGCTGTTAATGAAATAGTAGTAAATAACACAATGATGCCTTATGTAAAGCCTTAAGGGGTATTCGTAAAGCATCTGGCAGATTGATTAGGGCTCGGAGATTAAATTCCGAGCCCTCTTCTTTTGTCCTCACAATAATGCTGATTTTTCTTAGATATCCTTGTTCTCTGGATTGCTCCCTGTCTTACTGGGAAGGTACTATAAGCAAAAATAAATATTCAGGGGGATGAGATTGCTCCCACAGGACAGCCGGCAAAATCAGCGTTATCACCGTTTGCACAGATGCCACAATTTATGCATTTATCTTTATCGATAATGGCTTTATTATCTACCATTTTAATGGCATTTACGGGGCATTTGGATACGCAGAGGGTGCATCCAATGCATTTGTCAGCATTTACTATGTGGCTTTGTTTTGGTTGAGAAACAGTAGGTTGATGGGATTTTGGCTTGGTCGGTTGGGATAGAGTGCTTTTTAACTCCGTGTTTTCAGCAGGTAGCGGATTAATTGTTGAATTAGCTGATATTGTATTTTGTGCATCGTCTATCCTGGTAGTTACAATATCACTATTTCCCTTTTTGGTAGCGGCAATTCCATCCACACAACGCCTACAGCCGATGCATTTAGCAGTATTGATTTCGGCTTTTCCATTTACCATAGAGATTGCGTTTACGGGACAAACCGGTATGGTGCTTTGCTGTAACATAATGCCTTTGTAAACTAGGATACTGATTAGTGTTAGCAGGCAGCAGATTAGCAGAATCTGGAGGATTAGCTTCATATTACAGCTCCTTTTCGCAGCAAAATGTTCCGGGTTTGGGACACTTTAACGCGCATTTATTGCAATGAATACACTCCCCAGAATGCACATATTCACTTTCGGCAATGTTAATGTTCATAGGGCAGTAGCGCATGCAAACACCACAATCGCAACAGCGTTCCAGATTGCGGTGTATCTTCAGGCGTTTGATCCCAAACAAGCTACCCAAAGCCTGAAACAGGTTTAACAAAGCTGCATAAGGGCAAAGGAACCTACACCAAAAGCGTTCCGAGAATAAACCTGCTAATACTGCAAGGATAAATATGGCTAAGCCAGGAAGGGCAATCCGGGGTAGCATGGATAGCGCATAAATGGGGCAGGCATTCATGAAAACATAGGCAATTCCGAATATCGATAAGATTGATGTAACAATCAAGATTACATACTTTAGCTGTGCAAAACGCAATTCATATAGGTAAGGGAAGCGGGGTTTTAGGCAGTATTTTTTGCTTCGTAAAGCGAAAATAGCTTCTTGAATTGTTCCAAGAGGGCACAGATAACCGCAAAACCTCCTGCCATAAAACATGGTGTAAACAAGGATTAGCAGGCTTACAACAGTTGTAAGCCAAAAAGCTCCAAGGGTTAAACTTAGGAAGCCTTGTTTGGATAAGCCGAAGCAGACAGTAGCATATGGACATAAAGCATGTATGGCACCTTTAAACCCTACTATCAGCAGGCTTAGGATAGCACCAGAGATTAGCAAGGCAACTGCTTGCACTATGGTGCGCAAGCCTACTGAACCTCGTTTATTCATTAGCTTTGTTTAGCTGCCAAGCATTTTTCTGCGTTGTGCCAGGGTAAATCTTTCCTTCACAGGTATAAATGACCCCAGTAAAGATTCGTTGTACACAGGCAGTTGTTTACGAACAAAAACACCCAAATATACATTATCGCTGTCTCCTGCTAAATCTATAGCCTGATTTAGGTTGGCGGGAACTATATCCAACATTTTTACAGTGTTATTCAGCTCTGTATAGTTGTTATTATAGCTTACACAGGGCTGCATTACCTCGATAAAGGAAAATCCTTTGTGCAAAGCTGCTTGATGTATTAATGAAGCAAGATGATCTGGTTTAGCAGAAAATCCTCTGGCAGCAAAGGTGGCTCCAGCTTCAATTAGTAGGGGTATGGGTCTAAAAGGGTTTTCGATACTTCCGAAAGGTGTGGATAAACCTTTGTAACCCAAAGTACTTAGTGGTGAAAACTGTCCGGTGGTTAATCCATAATTACCATTGTTGTGCAGAATCAAGGTTAAATCGATATTGCGCTTGGCTGCAAAGAGGGTGTGTTCCAGTCCTTCGCCCAGGCTATCGCCATCACCCCCAAAACTGATAACAGTTAGCTTTGGATTTGCCAGCTTGATGCCTTCAGCAGTGGCAATGGCTCTGCCATGTAGTCCATAAATTCCGCTTAATGCCAGGTAATCAAAGATTTTGCCATGGCAACCAATACCGCTGGTCATTACAATATCTGCCAATGGCACACCTTCGGCTACCAGGCTATTGATAGCCTTCTTTACAGCATTCAGTATGCCGAAGTTTCCACATCCGGTACACCAGGTGTTTTCTTTGTTAGTTCCCAGTTCACGCATCTATAGCCTCCTCAATAAGCAAAGCCAGTTCAATTGGATCGAAGGGGCGTCCATCATAGTGAAGAATACTTTTCTTTATCTTTAGAGTAAGGTTTTGTTGCAGATAAGTAGCCAGGGTACCTGTAGAGCTGTGCTCCACCACAATAGCTTCATCCCTAATGTAATCCTGCAAATCGTCTATAGCTAAAGGCAGTAAGTAGATCAATGCCACAATCCGGAATTTGTAAGAGCAATGCTTAGCAGCCTCTCGCAATTCCAAAACTGTAGAGCCATAGGCATAGACGACGGGTCCAGAATCTCCATATACAGCTATTCGTTGATAGTTTTTAGTAGCTTCCTGTAATCCCCTGCTTTTCAAATTGCGTTTGTCCTTCATGGCTTTTATTGACTCGGAACTATCTGTTCTAAGCCCAGAAGGATGGTGCTCGTGCGAGTTCCATTTTATCATTAAGGAATCGTCACCAAAATCGGAACCCGGGAATCTTAAGGGAGAAACTCCATTATCTGTAAATTCGTATCGATTGTATGTATCAGTTGATTCCGTCAAATTTGGTTCATCTGGAAGTGAACAGCTTTCCACCACCTGGGATACAGCCACATCGGCTGAACTTTCGGATAGATGTTTATCGGTAAGGAGAATTACGGGGCTTTGGAATTCCCAGGCAAGAGATAGTAATTCTGCTGTAAGGGTTAGGGCTCTTGCAGCAGAATCGGGTGAAGCCACAATTCTACCAAATTCACCATGCCCTTGATACAAGGCAAACATCAAGTCTTCCTGGGCAGTGTAAGTAGAAACTCCCGTAGCGGGTCCTGGTCTCGAAGAAACTATGCACAAAAGGGGAGCTTCTGCCATGCCCGCAAGCGAAAATGCTTCTTGCATCAGAGCAAAGCCACCTCCGCTGCTGCCAATGGCTGTTCGTGCTCCCGCAAAAACGCTGCCAATTGCCATATTGGCTGCGGCAAGTTCGCTTTCAGCATGGATGGCGAAGGTTTTATAGGTCTGTTGTTTTAAAGCCAGATAGTGGAGGATGGAAGAAGCGGGAGTCATGGGATAGGCATAATAGAAATCCAAGCCAGCTAACCAAGCTCCTTGGGCAATAGCCTGATTTCCCGATAACAAACGTGCACCTGGCAAAAGCGGAATAGAGTTTTGGGGAATAGACAAATTGGTCGATAGGAAATCTGGATGGCAAAGCTTGAATACTTCCTTGGCATAGCGGATATTATCTTCCACATCACGCTTGAATTCTTTGGCTATTGTGTCGCAAAGTAACTCTTCGCTGTAACCCAGCCAGGCAAAACAAATAGCCAGGGCTGCCATAGAAACATTTGAAGGCTTGCTATACACTTCCTTCATCATGGCATTCAGGGGGTAGCCAAGCAGCGTTACCGAACTATCCTGATCCATCGTTTGGAGGCAATCATCAGAATTAAAACAGTGAATTGCTCCGCTGTTGCAATCGTTAATATGGGTTTGCAGGCTTCGTTTATCCAACGATACAATCAAATCTGCCTTTTGATATCCGGTATGAACCGGTTCTTCAGCAAAACTGACACCACTGAAATTATGTCCACCCTTTATCAGGCTTTGATAGTCATCCTGTTGAAAAACATGATAGCCATTCTGGCACAATAAGGCAGCTATCACCTGTGCAGCTTTTTTTACACCTTCGCCGGCTTTACCGCCTATCAGTATTGTTTTTGGTTTATTCATTTGGGGTAGCAGGCTGTTGGTTTGCAGCATCTAACTGTTCTTCGTAGATGCTTATATCATAGCTTAGTCTGGAACGCATTTCACCAAAAAGCTGTTTGATTTCGGGAGTTTTATTGAACTCTATGGCATATTGCAATCCCAAGCGGGCAAAATAATCCTGCGCAGGAAACTCTATCATCCCTTTCTTAAGATAGGGAATTGTTTTCTCGGGGTACTTTTCCACCAGATGAGATAAGATGTAACTGAGGTATATTTTCCAGCCATCCGGGTGAGGGAAAACCACAGTTTCGATAAACTTATCCAGCTTTTGCCATTGACCTGTGGCGGTATAGAAATTGGTGTAGAACTCTGTTAATTTTATCTCACTATCTATAAATTTCTTACCTCGTTCCAGGTAGTTTTGAGCCTTATCATAATTCTGGATATCCGCAAAGTAATTTGCTGCTCTGATAAATCCAGAACCGTAATTCATAACCAGCCTTCTCATGTTGTCGTCTTTAAACACTTTGTCATCACCAATGGAGCGATACTGATACACTTTATCTATATTTGAAAGCAAACGGTTAATATTCACTTGATCTTGGGCAGGAACACTTACCAATCTGGATACCATACCCTCGTTACGGGTGTAATCCTCGAAGTTTATAAAGCTTTCACAGGTTACTGCAAAATATATGGGACGCTGTCCAAAGTTATCCCTAATTATCTGCATTACCGCAAGATCAGATATTCTGTAAAAAGGCTCATCGCTGCGCCATTCAGCCGTTTCTGGTATGCTTAATCTGAAACCCATTTCTTGCTTTGCAGGTGGCCCGGGTATTACTAAATCACTCTCTACTTTTTGGATGGATAGGTTATCCAATTCCGCATCAGGGATATTGAAGAGTATTCCTTCTTTATCACGAAGCTGACGAATATACCAAGGGGTGTTAAGTAAGGATAGATTTGCAATGGATACATCTTTGCGGATACCTTTTAAGTATTTGTTCTTGTATTCCATAGCCGTTTGCATGGAGTTTATAGCTTCGGTAGAGGGATAAACATCGGTGGCGGGATAAATGTACTCTTTAGAGTGGGGATCAGCTACTGCCTGAGCATACCAAAGAGGGAAGGTATCATTATCGCCATTAGTAAAGATGATAGCATTCTTCTCCAAAGAATTAAGGAAGTTTAGCCCATAATCCAAGGCGATGAACTCTTTGGATCTATCGTGAATTTTATACTGCGAAACAAAGTTATTGATAGGCAAGGCACAGAGGATTACAAGCGTAATCAGCTTTGCATTATTGCTTTTCCATAAACTAACCAAAGATAGGCTGCCAATTCCTAACCACACAGCCCACATGTTATAGGCAACCACAAAAAAGTAATCTCTATCGCGCACTTCCGTGCTGGATAGGTTCATTACGAAAACCATCACAATGGTTGTAAGGATAATGATACTGAAGAAATAGCGGAAACTATGCTTATTCTGGCGGAAGTGAAAAATGGCACCTGCTAAACCAAGGAAGGCGATAAAGATATTGCCAATAAATTGCTTCATGCTTGCAGTTAAGCCAATCAGTTGTCCCAAAACAGGTTGCTGGAACCATTGCATGCCAAAATAACGCAGGAAATGATAGTTCAACTGATGAGTGAAGAATCCACCACGTCTATCCACAAAGCTGGTATTGCCATACTGTTTACGCAGAACGTAGTCTTTAAACATCTGGATGGTGCTGGGATGACCCTCGTTAATAAATGGTCTATCTGCTGCTCTAATCATTAAATACAAATGAGAAGACAAGCCTATAGCCACCAAACCGAAGCCTAATAACCAAACACGTCTATCCACCACATCTTTTAGCTCTGCATACATAATAAGTAGTGCTACTATGCCAAAACCCCATTTGTCAAAATCGTCAATAGCCATTCCTTTGCCTATTGCACCAAAAATGAAGTATCCAGCAAACAGAGCAAGGGTATAACCGATAACCTTTAGCCAGAAATTGCTTCCTTTAATCCCCTTTTGAAACAGAGGATAGAAAACGATAAAAAGAACTGCCGGGGCAATCTGCAGCGCTGTTTGATGCACACAGAAACCTATAAAAAACAGATAGATGATAAGCAGAAGTATGTTTTGATGAGAGAAATCCTTGGATTTTTGTACCCAAAGCAGGGTTAGCCAGATAATCAGGTTCACAAAGAAAACCAAACCAGAGTAAACCTCTGCTTCCACTGCATTCATCCAGAAAGTAAACGAAAAAGCAGTATAGAGGGCAGCTACAACACCGGCAAAGATTGCCTCCCAGGCTTTAATCTTGAACATGCTAACAAGCTGTACCGTTAACAGATAGGTAAACATCACTGCAAAAGCACTGGTGAGTCCCGAGATGAAAGCTGCAATTACCGCATGTGAGAATAAACCACCAAAAACAGCTACTAAGGCACGTCCAAACAAGATGTAAAAAGGATTTCCCGGGGGATGTGGAACACCCAGAATGCTTATGCAGGTGGCATATTCTCCACTATCCCAAAAGGACATGGTGCGAGCTTGTGTAAGTAAATATACAATAAGCACTAAAATGAAAATGCTTAAAGCAATCAGGCGATTTTGTTTGGAGGGGACTATAACCTGAGGTTTTATTACCGAATCATCAATAGCCTGATAGGCTGCCGGTTTCACATAATCCGGTGAGGCATCCTTTACCGGCTTTAGCCTTGTCTGCTGTATGCGTTTCTGCTTAATGTAATTATCGTTCACTTTTTGTAACTCCTTGTAAGAATTAGTCTTTCAAGCCAGCTTTGGCATAGCTGGCAATTATTTGCTTTTGGGCAAGGAAGAATAGTATTAATATTGGCACAATACTAAAGGTAGAGGCAGCCATCAATAGTGATGTTTGGGTGGAAGCTTCCTGGTTAAAGTAGCTTAAGCCCACTTGCAACACACGTAACTCAGGACGATTCGTCATTACTAAAGGCCACATAAAGCTATTCCAACTACCAATAAGTGAGAATATGGAAGCCGTGGCAATAATGGGTTTGGAAAGCGGAATCATGATTCTCCATAGCATACCAAAGGTGCTGCAACCATCGATTGCCGCAGCATCAAACAGCTCTTGAGGGAGAGATTTGAAATGTTGGCGGAATAGGAAGATGGTGAATATGTTTACGCACCAGGGGATAATTAATGCCTGATAGGTATCCAGCCAATTAATTTTATCCAGCAGAACATAAGAGGATATAAGATAAATTGGTTCTGGCACCATCATCATACTTAAAAACAAATAGAAGAAGAAGTCCCTTCCGGTGAATTCCATGCGGGCAAAAGCATAAGCTGCTAACATGGATGTAATTAAAACACCAATAAGGGAAAGAAAACTTACATAAAGCGTATTACCAAAGTAAGTGGCAAAAGGTACCTTCTTAAACGCTTTTGTGTAGTTATCCCAATGAAAACTTGGTATTTTGGTTATCTTCTTCACTTCCGAGCTGGGAACCGATAGATACTCCTGCACAATCTTTCCCTCTTTATCCAAGGTATGGATTATGCTGTTGGTAGCATTTTGTGTAACCAGGATTACTTTTTGTTTTGCCACCTTAGAAGTGGGTTCACCATTAGTTGAGCTATGGTTCCATTCGTAATAAGTTTCCTTGGGTATAAAAGTAGATTCGTGTTTGTTGAATTCAGCTTGGGTCATCAAAGAGGTAGAAATCATCCAGATAAAGGGTACAATCATCCCCAATCCAAAGATTGTTAAAACAGTATAGATGATGGACATTCGCATTTTTTCGTTCACTGCATCCTCCCCTAATAATTCACGTGTTTTTCCAGACGTTTCTGGAGAACTGTGAGCCCAAGAATTAAGATGAATAGTGCCAAGGCAACTGCACTGGCATAGCCCATATCAAGAGTGTCGAACCCTTTTTCGTATATGTAGTAAACAATCAGTTTTGTAGTATTCAAGGGTCCGCCCTTATCTGTCATCAGATAAATTTGAGCGAAAGCCTGAAAACTTACAATCGTTGTCATTATCAGCACATAGAAGGTAGTAGGGGAGACCAGGGGTAAGGTAATCCGCCAGAATTGCTTCATTTTGCTTGCGCCATCAATCTCGGCAGCTTCATAATATACCTTGGAAATGTTTTGTAAACCTGCCAGATAGATTATAGTATTGTATCCCAAACCTTTCCATACAGTCATGATAATTATGGCAAACAGGGCTTGAGATGGTCCACCTAACCATTTTGGTAAGGTAATACCCATTCCCGAAAAGAAAATCTCGAAAATCCCTCTTGCTTCAGAAAGCCATTTTTGTGGCTCGATACCAACCCAGCCTATCATTGTATTCATTAAACCCGTTTGTTCGTTGAACATAATTTTCCACACAATTGAAACAGCGACAAGCGAGGTTACAAAAGGCATAAAATAAACCGTTCTAAACAAACCCTTCAAGGCTTTTATCTGGTTTAGCATAACGGCAAACAGCAGAGAGAATACTATACTGGCTGGAACAACAATTATTACCAACCAAAAGGTATTCGTCATGGATTGCCAGAATACTTCATCCTTCAGCATATTTGCGTAATTTATCAATCCGATGAATTTGCCGGTTCCCTTTATAGACCAATCAAAAAAACTGATTACAAAGGACATCACGATAGGAATTAACCGGAAGGCAAATAGAAGCGCAAATGCCGGTAGAATATACAGGTAAGGAGACGCTTTCCATTTTGTTTTCATAGCTTACCTACTTTATTAGCTTTCTTTATCATCATTCTTCTTGCGAAATTGTTGGAAATCTATTCCAAGCTTTTCGCATTTTCTGTAAATATTATCGCGGGTCATACCAGATACTTTTGCAGCCATACTAAAATTGCCTCCACATTGGGATAAAAGCTGAGTTAAGTATCTACCGGTGAATTCTGCTTTCGCTACGAACCAATCACCGCTACTTTCATTCCAGGTGGGGATCATCCTTTTGTCCATGCTTCCCATTATGTTTTCGGGCAAATCTTCGGGCTGAATAACCTTATGTTCTGCAAGGATTACAGCGTGTTCGATAGCGTTGCGGAGTTCGCGGATGTTTCCTTTCCATTCATAATTTAGCAGAATAGAAATAACTCCGGGTGATAGCTTCAGTTCGCTTTTATTGTATTTCTGGCAGAATTCACTGGTGAATGAAAGGCTTAGAATCTTTATATCGTCAATTCGTTCACGTAAGGGGGGGATATGTAACTTTATCACATTAAGACGGTAGTACAAATCTTCTCTGAATGTACCATTGTCCACACACTCTTTGATGTCCTTATTGGTAGCAGCAATAATGCGAGTATCTGTATGCATATCGTGATCACTACCAACCATGCGGAAATATCCTGTTTCCAACACCTTTAGTAATTTCACCTGAAAAGATAGGGAGGTTTCGGTTATTTCGTCCAAGAACAGAGTGCCACCATTGGCTTCCTGAAAGTATCCAATTTTATCCCGAAAGGCATCTGTGAATGCCCCTCTCTTATGCCCGAACAACAGGCTTTCCAATAGTGTTTCTGTAAGGCTACCACAATTAACAGACACAAACTTTTGGTTCTTGCGTAAGCTGTTACGATGGATAAGGTCTGCAAAAACGCTTTTTCCAACTCCCGTTTCTCCGGTTATTAAAGCCAAGGTATCCAGTTTGGCAATTTTCTGAACCTTGTGTAGCAATGTTTGGACTGCCATAGAATTGCCAATAATCAGGTTTGTATCAATATCCTTTTGCAGCATGGCATTTAGGCGCAAGTTTTCTGCAATCAGCCATTGAGTTTGCAGTATCTTTTCCACCTGGATGTTAATTATGTCCAGATTTCGTAAGGGCTTTACCAGATATTCACTTGCTCCAAGCTTCATAGCAGTTACAGCAGTTTCTATGGAAGCCTGACCGCTGAT
>JAQVMI010000454.1 GCA_028703735.1 Candidatus Cloacimonadota bacterium
TAAAACCAATTATTGAAGATGATGCACAACATTGGCGGCACTTCAATAAAAAAGCTCTGTTAGATACAATTAGCAACGATATGGAAACATATCAGCAGCTTTTGCAGATAATTAGCACAAACTTACCTGAAAAGCTGGAAAAGCTGGAAACAACTATTTCTGCAAGAGATATAAGGGAATCGCTATCTATCCTGCATGCAATTAGGGGTTCGGCTCAGAACATGCACTTCCCACAATTGGCAGAGCTTGCCAGCTATCTGGAGAAAAATTTCGTGCAGTTGGATCCTGATGACGCAGAAGATATCCTACAAAATATGATTAAAGAATGGAGCATAATTTTGGAGATTATCTCTTGAGTTGTGATGTAACCATTGTAACAGCCTGTGATAGTAAGTTTGTTTGGGGTGCCACCTTACTGGGATTATCCCTAAGGTATCACGGAATGTCTTGCCCTTATAACATATTAGGTTACGATCTGTCCAAACAAGAAGTGGAAATCCTGCAAGGAATTCCCAATACCAAAGTGTTTTTAACTCACAAATCGGATAATCGCAGTGTATGTACTCAGAAACCCTGGGCTATTGCAACTGCAATAACTAATGACATTGTTTGGATGGATGCAGATTGCATAGTAAGCGGGAATATAGAGTCGCTTTTGATCTGTCCAGAAGGAAAGCTGCAGATAAGACACCGTGGAAAAGAAGAAAATGCTTCGGTATTCCGTAATATATACAAAAAGGAAGATGCCGTAGGAGAAATTCCGCTCGAAGTATTAGACCGATGGCGCAAGGATGTAAATGATCTGAATAAATCCAGGCTTACCTACATGTGCCAAACAAATTGCTTTGTGCTTAACAGGAATCATTTGGATTTCATCAGTTTATGGCAGCAGCAAATGGAAAAAGTGATCCCTCTTGATACAAAAGGGGTTTATGCCAAGGAAAGCAAGGCATATTTCATGACAGATGAATCCGTTATTAACTCGCTTTTTGCCTTTTCCTCTAAAGCTCCGGAGACTTCAGAATACCTTATGGATAAATCTCTTGATTCTGCTTGTATTCATTTTGGTTTAAACCCCAAACCCTGGCAGCATTGGACTAAGCAGGCGTATGCATATTACGATGATATTCAGGCTTTGCTAAATTGGGCAAGGGTGCAGCAGATAAAACTACCGGCTTTAACAGAATCTTTAAAACCAGAAAACAGAGATAAAGAATACCGAAGAGCTAAATTACTGGGAATTATAAGAGAACTTCGTTATTGGGTCTCAAGCCATATCCGCAGAGCACTTCGCAAGGTTAAGTAGACGCAATTCCACAACCAAATTTATCAATTAGCAAAATAAAACTTGCCAGAAACATCATAGCAGGTTATCATGTGCTTGATAGAAACAAACTTGAGGTAAGAAATATGAAAACACTTTTGAAATACATGATGCTTCTTAGCATTATAGGCTTGTTAGTAACAGGCTGTTCCAACAAGGAAGATGATACCATTCTTGCAGTACAGGATTTGGTAGTATCGGACGATTTTAATTGGCAGGCTTCCCGTCAGGTAGAGCTGCAATTAGAAGTTCTGAACAACCATAATAACCCTGTGGAGAACATAGTATTCGAGATATACAATGGTGACCCCTCGCAAGCTGGAGAGGTTATTGCCAAAGGCTTAACCGAAGCCAATGGCAAATTTGAATCCTTTGTAAATGTCCCCTCCAGTTTAACCAAGATTTGGGCTGTGGGATACATGAGCACTATGGAGCTTCCCATACAGAACAACCGCGTAGCCTATACCTATGGAGGTGCTGTTTCTGCAAGCAAGGGTGGAACAGATTTTGCTGCACCCAAAAGCAAGGCTTGGGCATATCTTCCAGGGATGACCTTTAACAGCCAGGGTGTTCCCGCGCCCATGACTTCCGTTCCCCTTGAACCAGATTTTCTTACAAGAGTAAATACAACCCTTCCCGAAAGATATTCGGTTCCCCAATATCACCCTCACTATTTAAATCCGCAAAACCAAACAAATATTAAAATAGACGAGCCTGCCGAAGTTTGGATAACCTTTGTTCACGAAGGAGCTGGAAACAAGAATGCTCTTGGATTCCACACTTATCCTTCTGCCACAGTTCCTCAAACCACTAATGATGTGGGGATTAAAACCATTCTTTTGCCCAATGCTTCATTAGTAGGCAGCAGTGGTGGGATGCAAGCCGGTGATACCATGTATCTGGGAATATTTAATCCCGGAACAACCCTGGGTTGGTTCCTGGTAGCCAATGGATTCCAAAGCGGAGCAAATGTAAGCACTACTGCTCCAATTTATTACTCTAATACACATCTAAATCCTGAAGCTGCTGCTGATGACAAACAACACAGCATTCTGGTTTACGATAGCATTTCCGAACGTTTGTTGATTGGGTTTGAAGACCTGAACAGAACCACTGGAAGCGATGAAGATTTTAATGATTTGGTGTTCTTCGTAACCGTAAACCCAATAGAAGCAGTTGATATGGATGGCGTTCCTCCCATGGATGAACCCGGCGATAGAGATAATGATGGCATCAGCGATCTTTTCGATGATTAT
>JAQVMI010000455.1 GCA_028703735.1 Candidatus Cloacimonadota bacterium
AAGTTCGTTTTTATTATAATCTATCACATTGCATTACAAAGGCAAGCTTGATTTTTGTCAATATCTTTCTTTAGGTGTTGTCCAGTTCCTATAAAGAAACTGTTGAAAAGTAACAACTGCACCATTTCGTGCCGTAGCTTGTTTCACAGCAGCCTGAATAATGCAATCTGTTATTAAACGTTAAAAACTTGTCTCCCGCTTGAATTACGGAATCAATAAGGAATCAATATGGATGAAGTCCTTAATGATTCCTTATTGATTCAGCAATTCAAGCAAGGAAGGTTCAAATAGCTATCGCTTTATCTGGGCAGTTGATTCCCTTAAATAATCCGGTTCCAAGTTCTCTACATCTTGTGGTACATGCTTTTGTGGCAATAGCTTGCCTAAGGTAAACAAGCCTGCTGCCGAAGGTATATACAGGCGGTCATCCACGGGATAGAAGTTTAGTTTAGCGTCCTTTAGCAGGGGACATAGCAGCTCCGTTGCGCTGCCACAGAGGATAAAATCCTGCAAACCAAGCTGAACAAACTGTCTGGGGCTGATAATGCTGGGTTTGGATAGCTCGTTTAACAGGGGGTCATATAAGGCATAATAAAGTTCTTTCATCTTGGCATCAATGGCACATACTATGTTTTTACCCAATCCGGTTAAGGGCTGAGCCCCAAGTTCAAGGGATGAAAAGGCGAATAGTGGTATACCTAAACCGAAAGCAATCCCTTTGGCAGTAGCCAGCCCTATACGCAAGCCGGTAAATGATCCGGGACCCTGGCAGACATATACTTCCTTTAGGTCAGTTTGTGTAGCCCCACAAAATTTCAGGGCAAAATCAATTGCCGGCATCAGAGTTTCGCTGTGGGTAATCTTGATGTCAAAATATGCGGAATAAATAACCCGCTCTCCGGAGCATAAGGCAATGGAACCGGAGCTTTGAGAGCTGTCTATTGCAAGCTTCAATTACCTGCGCTCATCCAATCGTCGTATAATTTCTCAAAGATCAGTTTGTGTTTTGCTTCGTCCGCAGCTAAGCGACGGAATAGTGTGGAAATCTCTGCATCAGGGAATTTCACGCTCATTTCAGAATACAGCTTAAAGGAACTTTCTTCGCGTTTCATAGCCCGGATCAAAATGCTTTGATAAGTAAGATCCAGGTTTGCAGCATCCGTAGTAATATATTCGCTGATCATCAAATTTGGGGTACGCTGAATATCCTCGGGTTTAACGCCTGTCTGGCGAATTTTTTCTATAACAACAATGTGACCCATTTCCATTGCTTCCAGTTCTTTAAGCATCTGGATCTGATCGCTGAATTTGGCTTCCTTCTGTAATTCACGGTAAAAATCCACCGCTTCTTTTTCGCGTTCAATGGCGAAATCTAATAGCTCGTTAAACTCTTGTTTGTTCATTTTTCCTCTATTACCTGGGTTTTCTCTCTACAGAACCCGGTGTAAAACCAAATCCACTAATCAAAAAGCCCTGCCCGAAAAGAATAACATGGTTACGGAAAACCGAAAAATTAGCCGGGGAAGAACTGTTTAAGCACTTCCCCGACAAGCTATGGATAGACTAATCCAAAGGCTCGAACATGTCTTTGCCAACTCCACATTCCGGGCAAACAAAATCCTCGGGAAGTTGTTCAAATGAAACGTTGTCGTTATCAGCAGGATCGTAGATCCATCCACATGCGATACATTGATATTTTTGCATTGTTACCTCCTTTACTTCTTAATAGGTTTCTAAATGAACTTCAAAATAGCTCTGCGGGTGGGTACAGGTGGGGCACATCTTGGGAGCTTCGGTACCCTCGTGAATGTAGCCACAGTTCAAGCATTTCCAAAACACTTTTTCGTCTTTTTTGAACACTTTAAGATCGCGAATATTGTTATACAATTTGCGGAATCTTTTTTCGTGCTCTTTTTCTACCTTGGCAATCAAACGCCAGGATAGGGCGATATCTTTAAATCCCTCTTCCTCGGCAATTTCGGCAAACATGGGGTAAAGCTCTGTCCATTCTTCTTTTTCGCCATTAGCTGCATAATCCAGATTGTTCAGAGTTTTTTCGGGAGACCAGCCAACGGGGTAGGAAGCCATAATATTTATAACTTCACCTTCCAAGCCGTTGTTCAGCAGGTGTTTGAAGAAAACCTTGGCATGTTCTTTTTCGTTTTCCGCAGTTTCCATGAAGATATTGTATATTTGTTCGTAGCCTTCTTTCTTAGCAGTTTTTGCTGCATAAACATAACGCATCCGCGCTTGTGATTCTCCGGCAAAAGATTTCATCAAGTTTTCGGCAGTTCTGGTATCTTTGAACGGCATTTACATCCTCCTATTGATTAGGCTTTCCAAAGCCCATGTAGATTACAATATTCTCTTACTGCCAAAACCTTCTCCATCTTAACGTGGAATTTGGCTTTGGGCTCGTCCCCGGGTTTAAATTCCCGACGGTAAACTTTTTTCTCTGTAAGCACTTCCACGAAGGCAATATAGTGCTTTTCTTCCATCGGATGAGCAATGCTGCCAATGCTTACTTCAATTTTATCACCCAAGTCGATTACAACCGGAACATGCTTTTCTTTGG
>JAQVMI010000456.1 GCA_028703735.1 Candidatus Cloacimonadota bacterium
ACTTTATCATTTCCCTTTATTGGTGTAGTCTTGCAGACGATACTTTTCTATTCTGCGGGTAAGAGTACTTTCGGACATGTTCAGTAGTTTTGCTGCGGTTTTTTGTTTACCTCCAGCTTGGATAAGTGCTTTGATAATCGCTTCTGTTTCGTGCCCTTGTTTCTCTACAGATAAAGGTTTGGGGCGATCATAATCATAATGGTAATTATTAATCAGGCTGCATACACTGGAGTCCCAATGGCTGGTATTTGCTAATATAAATAGGCGTTCGATGATGTTTTTAAGCTCGCGCACATTTCCTGGAAAATCGTAGTTTTGCAGGTAATCCAGAAAGGAAGCATCGATCTGAGGCTTTTTCCGTTTGGTTTCATTAGTATATAGGTCTATGAAGTGATGCACCAGAATTTCAATATCTTCCTTGCGATTCCTGAGGGGTGGGATGTAGATTTCCAATGGGTTTAAGCGATGAAACAAATCCAGCCTGAATTCGCTTCGCTCAATAAGCTCAAAGATATTACGATTAGTGGAGGAAATTATCCGGCAATCAAAGCTTACTTCTTTGGTTCCTCCCACGGGAGTTACCTTTCGGGATTCTATGGCACGCAGCAATTTTGCTTGCAACTCCAGTGGCATTTCTGTGATTTCGTCTAAGAAGAGGGTACCTTTATTTGCCTGAACAAAAAAGCCATTGGTATCTGAAATCGCACCGGTGAAAGAGCCTTTTACATGTCCGAATAGTTCACTTTCCACCAGATTTGCACTAATGGCAGAAGCATTTACAGCTACAAAAGGATAACCCCGGCGCAGGCTTTTTTGATGAATCATCTGAGCGATGATTTCTTTACCGGTTCCAGAATCTCCGATTATAAATACATTGGTGTTAGGATTCTGAGCTGCCAATAATGCGGAATCAATTACTTTCTGATGAGCATCGCTACACCCTATGAATTCCAGATTATCCCTATCCAGATAGCATTTACAGGGATATGCATCCGTATTATCTTTTTGTTTAAGCAGAGCGGATAGTTCCAATATCTGCTGTTGAGCTTCTACTGTCTTTTCGTTCATTATGTGGGTAATGTATTTTTCGTAGGTTTTTTCCAGCTCTTTATGAGCTTTCAGGCTGCTGCGATAATCCTTTCGTTTTTCATGCAGCAAAGCCAAGCTTATCTGAGCAAGGATCAATATGGAAAAGTTTTGTTCTTTTTTGTGGTGCCCAATAACCTTCTTTAGCAATGCTTCTGCTTCTTCATACATTCCCAGATTTACCATAGCTTGCGATTTATTAGAATTGATGTGCATGCAGTCCTCAATGCTATTTAGCTGCTCTGCAATATCATAAGATTTATTCAAGTATTCCAGTGCTTTGCCATAATTATTGTTTTGACCATAGCAAATGGCATAGTTGTTGTATATATCCATGAAGAAACGGGGTTCATTTATCTGAAGATCATTAACTAACGCTATGCATTGGTCAAAAGTAAGGATCGCTTCATCCGGTTTATTTTGGCACGTTTTACTGGTTGCGAGATCAAAGGTGAACAGAAGCATGGTACTAATGTTATTACTACGTTTGCAAAGCTCTATACCTCTGTTAATCAATTCATCAGCCAAGGTGTACTTTTTAATTTCGGTGTAAGCCTTAGCCAGATTGCTGATAATTCTTAATCTGGTGATAGTAATATCTACCTCTTCAC
Organism: Candidatus Cloacimonadota bacterium; assembly: GCA_028703735.1. GTDB lineage: Bacteria > Cloacimonadota > Cloacimonadia > Cloacimonadales > Cloacimonadaceae > Cloacimonas. The sequence goes on from JAQVMI010000456.1 coordinate 1,698, forward strand.
ACATCTTAAGAGCGGTACTCAGATACAGAATTACTGTATCATAATTCTGCTGGCTATTATACAGGAAGGCAACCTTGTGCAGTATAGTGATGATAGTATATGAAGCAGGAAGTCGCTTTGTAAGCCTGATGGCTTTTAACATGTATTCCTTAGCTGCACCCAGATCATTTGTGTCCAGATAATAGCTGCCAAAATTACTGAAAACCTCTGCCAATAGTTCAGCATTCATAGAGGCTTGCGCATATTCCACAGCCAATTCCAGACATGGTTTCGTCCGATATTTTACCTCGCTGTAAAAATAGCATCTGCTAAGCAATATATTGCATTTTACTAACAGATAGTAATCCTTTACTATTACAGCTTTACCCATCAGGTCTATGGATATTTGAATGGCTTCATCGAATTTATTGATTGCAACCAGAGATTTCGCTTTGAAATACATTATATGCGCTAAAGCTCCGGAATCCTGATACTGGCGATAATATACCTCAAAACTATCTAAAAACATAGGAGGATTTTCTGCTGATAAGATATCTAATTGATTTAGGTCTAAAAGTTTATCCCTTGGATTTTCCATTTCAACTCCCATTTTTTTTCATTGGTTTTTTTACCACCTTAACCTCACAGTAGATAGCAAGAATTACGTTTAAACCTCTAATGAAAGCTCTCTTTTATGTCAAATGTTTTTTTTGTCACCCTATAAGGAATTATTTACACCACCTATCATCTGAATTGTTTCATCTTTCAATATCTTTAAAGCTTCGTCCTGCCTATTCTATAGATATAAATAAATCACATTTTGATGGTTTACGAATTATGTTCAAGGGCTTTTTTACGGAGCTTTGGAAAGCTCCGCTACCGTAGCGGAGGATTCCG
>JAQVMI010000457.1 GCA_028703735.1 Candidatus Cloacimonadota bacterium
GCCGTAAAAGTTTTATAGATAAAATTGAACCGGCAGAACCAGAATCACGCATAGAGGGAAGCTTGGCAGCAGGAGTAGCTGCAATGCTGAGTGGAGTGGATATCATTAGGGTGCACGACGTTTTGGCACACAAAAGGTTTTTTAAGGTTCTTAGGGCAATTGCCATGGCTGGAGTGGTTTAATGGGTTTCTTGATTCCCCGCTTCAAAGATGTTGTAGATATCTTTCTGATCGCCTTCTTAATCTACCAATCTTTGTTAATAGTGCGCAAATCCGGTGGTTATCAGGTGTTATGGGGTTTGTTGTTTATAATGCTGTTATACTTTTTAGCGGTGGTTTTCGATCTTAAGGTAGTTAGCTCGCTACTTAGTGCCATTCGTAATTTCTGGATTATTGCGGTTGTTATCCTTTTCCAGCCAGAGTTACGCTCCATTCTGGAAAGGATGAATCTATCCCGTGAGCTGGGTAAAGCCTTTAAAAAAAGAGAGAAATCGTCTCTTTACACACCTTTGATCGATGCAGTGTCCACTATGAGCTTTCGCAAAACCGGTGCTTTAATAGTACTGGAAAACAAGCGTAAACTGCAAGAATACATTCATAGCAGCGAGCTGATAGATTCTGCGATATCCATGCGTTTGATCTTAACTATTTTTAATCCCAAAAGTGTGTTACACGATGGAGCAATAATTATTCGAGGTGAGAGGATCATGGCTGCAAAGGTTGTTCTGCCATTATCCAGAAAGCCAGATTATGTGCATAAATTTGGCACACGTCATCTGGCAGGTATAGGAATTACAGAGCTTAGCGATGCCACTGCTATTATAGTTTCAGAGCAGAACGGTCAGGTTTCTGTAGCTCAGGCAGGTAGCATCAAAACTGATGTTGCTTTCGAAGAATTGATGCAGATTTTAACCGATGCTTCAAAATAAACGTCCCTTCCTTATTGGCATCACCGGCAACATTGGAAGTGGTAAAAGCAGTTTCTGTCGGGCACTTGTATCTAATGGACTTACAGTGTTTTCTGCCGATAACATAGCCAGACAGAGATTGTATAGCCCAGAAGTGAAGCAAAAGCTGATAGAACGTTATTCCACCTCCATTACTGGCGAATTTGCCGATGGCATTACTATTGACAATGCAAAACTTGCCAATATAGTGTTTAGTGATCCTGCCGAAATAGAGTTTCTGAACTCTCTGCTGCATCCTTTGGTGTTGAAAGACCTCCAGGACATTGTGGATAAATGCACAGAACCTGTTCTTTGCTTCGAAATTCCTCTGCTTATTGAAGCAAACCTGCAAGATTGCTTCGACTACATAGTGATGATTAGCATCCCCGAAAACTTGCGAATTTCAAGGCTGAGAGAGCGGGGAGAAACACCGGAAATGATAAAAATGCGGCTGCAAAATCAATTGGGTGATAGCGTTAAGCAAGATAGGGTGGATTATTGTATTGATAACTCCCACAGCAAAGAACAGCTTGAAACAACCGCAAAACACTTTATAGAAACAATTCCAAACTTACCCAAACGCACTGTTAAGCCATTTATTTCAATCAAAAACTAATAAACAAGCGAATAGCTGTAATGACAGCCGCCTCGACTGTCCACACACGAGGCGTGTGTGATTACGAAATGCAGACTCCAGCTGGAAATCATGAAAGATAACAGCTGTTTCGTTGTTGCCTAACTTAAGTCTTGTAGTTCAAAGTGCCGTCCCCTAAATAAGGATCTCTTTCAAATCAAGTGGGTAACTTCTGTCATTCCGGACTTGATCCGTAATCCTTTTTTTTCAAACCATATTGTTGTATTGCTGTAATATGTTGGTTAACAGCATGTTATCATTAAAGCATTTCTAAAATGGATTCTTGCCTTCGCAGGAATGACAAACAGAAAAAAACTCTACCACAAGTAATGAAAGAGAGCCATAAACAAGCTGGTAATCCTTATCACTGGCAGGTCTTTTGCTCTCACCAGAATGGTTCCAGTTACCCTGCAGTTACCTTGCAGCTACATTTGTAACTTCATAGTAAGTTAAGCGATTGTGGGTATAGGCTGTTAGAGAGAAGGGTGTTTTTTGGGAGATTTTAGTGGTTTCCTGGGGGAATATGGAGTTAAAGCTCTCTATCAGTATGAGTGTGTATAAGTCCAATTGGCTTACTTTATCATTGAAAGAGAGCAAAAAAATGGAGCTAAATGGGGGATTCGAACCCCCGACCTACTGATTACGAATCAGTTGCTCTACCGGACTGAGCTAATTTAGCTTTTATATATGTAAAAGGAACTATTCACACCATGTATCAGGGTGAAGCTTACTTTTGATGTGCGAATATCATCTTCTTCAGTAAATGGGCTAACAACACCTGTACCAATTGAATAGCGTGTAGAACTAATCATTTTCAGGTTTATCAGGCTGCTTTCCACAATGTTATGAGGAAGCCAGAATTTGGAGGATTCGTAGCTAACATATTTCTGTCCGGTTCCATCCGTACTCCAATCTGCAAGCGGTAGCCAGTATTTAATCCGGATGCTTACCACGCCTTCATCACCTGCTATTGTATCCAGGTT
>JAQVMI010000458.1 GCA_028703735.1 Candidatus Cloacimonadota bacterium
AAATCCTTGTTTCTAAAAATATTTACACCTCAGACAATGGAACCCACTCGATATGAAAGAGAGCTTTGTTTTTAATCCTGATTGTTAGTAGCAGGACAACCCACTCTCTTTTTGCTCTTTTACTCTTTGTAAAACAAAGCTCATCGCCTTTATTGCATGTTTCACCATCCAGAAGGGCAGCAATAGAAGGTTTTATGATGTTTCTTATAGTTCATATTCCCTTCTTCGTAGCGTAGCATTCCGATGCTACAGGATTACGGAGCTTTGGAAAGCTCCGCTACGAAGGCAGAGGGCAATAGCATTCCACTGGTTGTAGATAAAGAACCCCAGATAGGAGACGCATTAGTCCTTTGCCCCGCCTAAACAGGACAACCCACTCTCTTTTTACTCTTTTACTCTTTTACTCTTTGTAAAAAAAAAGCTCTTCGCCTATATTGCATGTTTCACCATCCGGAAGGGCAGCAATAGAAGGTTTTGGATGTTTCTTATAGTTCATATTCCATTCTTCGTAGCGTAGCATTCCGATGCTACAATTTTACGGAGCTTTGGAAAGCTCCGTTACGGGGGCAGAGGACAATAGAATTCCACTGGTTGTAAAAAAAGGAACCACAGTTAAGAGACGCATTAGTCCTTTGCCCCGTTGAAACAAGAACTCATTTGACAAATCGTGAAAGGGGGCAAATGACTCCTGCTATCAGAATTGTGGTTAGCCACTCCAGCGTAGCATTCCGATGCTACAATTTTACGGAGCTTTGGAAAGCTCCGCTACGAAGGCAGGGGGCAAATGACTCCTGCTATCACATCTAAACAAAGCAAGCGGAGATCTAATAGTAATTTAGATCTCCGCTTGTTGTTATTGGTTACAATTTCAGGTTTAACATTTTTCTGGGTTTGGATCATGGTGGCAGAGCTTAGTTTGTAGAAACAGATACCATTTGCACAAACTCTGCTATTGCTGTTCCATCCATTCCAAATAAGTTTATGGTTCCATTAGTTAGCTTCTTGTTTTCGTTTTACCGTTCCGGAATTGCTTGCAAGCACTTTTCCATATTTAGCTTTTGTTTTTTGGTAAAGGTAGCTAACTTTTAGCTCGATTTCCTGATGGTTGGTGTTATCGTACTCAATTGCCGTGTTTTGCATCTTGCCATCCGGAAAGGTCAATACAAAACCAAGCAAACCTCTTCCCTCATCAGCATCGGTGATGGTATCGACAATACCACTGATCTGCACTTTTTGTATGCTTTGCTGTTTCATAAACTGACCATGAAGCAAGTGGCTAAAACAATCCAATCTGATTACTTAATTAGCATTAGCTTACGGGTTTGGTTAATTGAAGGTGAACTTATACGATAGAAATAGGTTCCGCTGGAGCAGGAGGTTCCCTTGTTGTCTGTTCCATCCCAGTTCAGATGATGGAAACCTTCAGAAAGATTCATAGTTCTAAGAACCTGTCCGCGAGAATTGTAGATTTGGACTTCGGCTTTTTCACCTGCTTTTACAGAAACATCCATTGTGGCTGTTCCACCGATGCGGAAGGGATTGGGATAGATATTGCTGATTCATGTGGTTTCCGGGATAACCGGCGTGTCCGAATTTCCATCGGCAACATATATACTTATGGGACCATGCATTTCTTCAGCAGCAGGTTCCACGCTTTCCAGCCAATACCAGTAAGTATTGTTGATAACCACTTCATGATCTTCATGGCTATAGTGGCTAACATTGGAAGTGTTTGTAGCAGGTATCAATGTGGGGGTAATCATAATGGCTTGGGCAAAATTCTGATTGTCGGTACGGTAAACTCTGTATCCCAAAAGGTTGGTTTCCGATTCGCTGGTCCATGCCAAAGAAACAAAGTTAGAAGCCGTAAGTGAAGCGGTAAAACTGCTAAGGGTTACAGGAAGTGTTTCGTCGCCAAGAGCAATCGGTACTTCAGAAAGGTCTTTTCCACCTGCCGGAATATTGAAGACTATCTGCCCCGCTACGTTGTGGACAATTGTCCAGGAACTTGTTACATAGCTATACCAGATACCTATAGGGGATGTGGTGTAATAGTTTACTGTCCAGGGTCCGGCACCAATCATTTCAAGGGTGGCAGTATAAGAGGGAACTGCTACAGGATTGGGGTAGGGACCGGGAATTCCTACGGGAACAGGGACATTATTGGCATCACCGTTTAACACTTCTATCGATAGATCAGGGTTAATTACGGTAACTACGTTTTCGGGATAGTCATAATTATTGATAGGTGGTTCCCAAGAGGAATAAGCACTCCATGACCAACCAATTAATTCAACTGCTGCCACATAGGCGTAGTAATCTTTTGTAGGGTCCAATGCGCCAACATCTTTTTCATAAACACCGGGGGATTCCAGGGTCTGTTCTGCTAACCCACCTCCCGGATAATTCCAATTGGGATCGCAATAGGCTGGGGCAGTGAACATTGTAGTGGTAGGATGCAATCCAAAATAGTAGTAATCGACATTTTCAGATGGTTCGCTGGACCATCTAATGGTTCCCGTGGTTGGGCTGGTGCGGGTGGAGGTTACCCAATGAGGATGGG
>JAQVMI010000459.1 GCA_028703735.1 Candidatus Cloacimonadota bacterium
GCTATCTGTAATGGCAAAGCCAGAAGCAGAAAGCTCGTTCTGAACAACCCAGGGACCCTCTATCTGCCAATTTGTAAGCCCGTTCTCCCAGTTTTCGCTAAATACTGTGGTAGCAGAGCTAAGGTTGTATTCCGTGTAATTATGCCCTTCTTCCAGGGTAATAGTGCCAAGGTAAGGGAAATAGCCCTCGGCATAAATCTGGATAGGATAAGTTCCTGCATAGCCATTATGAACAAAATTGCCCACAACCTGCAAAGTATCAGGATAAACATCCCCAATTATTACTCTGGCAGAAATGGGCTGACTGCCAGTTCTTACAATGGCATTCAGGCTGGCAGCAGGAATTGGTTGCATGGTTAGGTTCAGGGTTGTCCAATAGCTATTCTGCAAGGTTACCCCGGTGGCAACCGTATCATAATAGCCCTTTTTGCGTGCTGTAACACTGTATCCGGTTCCACCACTCCCACCAGAAAGCAAAGGACGGAAGTATCTTCCGGTAATGGGATTTGTGCGTCGTGGTTCAAACCAGGGAGCATTATGCTGCAGAACAATAACCTCTGCCTCAAGCGGATTATTGGTTTCAGCATCCACAACTTTACCTACAAGCATGGATGAAGTTGGCACAGCAGTAGAGAAGGTTAAAGCACGGTTTAGCAACCACTTTACTCCATTGCTGCATCGCTGCACAGTATTTTGCATAAGTAGTGAATCTGGCTGAATAAAACGCGTTCCGCACTCCACCAATAAAGCGATTGTGCCATATTGTTGATACATCCAATCGTGAAAAGCACCTTTTCTGCTAAGATTGGGATACACCTCGTAGGATCCGGTGCCACTTTCTTTGATAATTTGTGAACCCACACCATTGCCGATGCTTGCCGCCAAGCTCAAATCCGGACTGGGACGAATCTCTTTCCAGTTAAAAGGATAATACACTTTCTCGGCAAAATTACCTGTGCGGGAAGAATGCCAGCAGATAGAATAGATAAATTTCTTTTGGTCGCAAAGCTGTTTTAATGCCCGGGTTTCACTTTCGCTCATCGGAGCGGGTCCACGGTAATAATCCCAAACCTCTAAGCCTCCGGGTTGTAGTAAGCTATCGCCATGTGCCCAGTTGAAGGTAAAATTGCGGTTTATATCCACTCCATCAATATCATAACCGGTAATGGGGTTATAGTCGAAGATATTGTTAAAGTTATTATCCCGTTTGTTCTTGCGGTAAGAGATGTCCATATTGGAAGTAACCACATTATGCCCTTCGGGATTAAGGGTAGGCACAAACCATAATTCTAACTGACTTATCCACGGAGAAGTTGATGGCAGAGCAATAAGTTCTTCTATGTTGCTCATGGTAATCTGAACTCCCAAAACCTCCTCAGCATGCACCTGCCCCACAAATAGCAAAGCCGGTTCATCTTCATCCAAATTCACATTATCGGAGATTTTCATGGCGTAAATTGGAAGGTTATCCAGCTCGGAATAACCAATGGTATATACTTTTGCAATATCAGGGTGATTTTGCTGGTATGTGGCAAGAAGGGCTGATATCTGCTCGTAAGTGTAATAACAAGTGGGCAATTGTGCTTCCGCCACCACGGGTAGAAGCAGAGCAACAGCTATCAGTAGCATAATGATATGTTTCATGTAAATCTCCAAATATCAGTTTAATAGATTCCGGATCAAGACCGGAATGACAAAAGAACTAAGTTTAATAGATTCCGGATCAAGTCCGGAATGACAAATAATGCATGGGCTTTTAGGGACACTAAAATGAGTAATGCAATTTTTGCTCCAAACATTCACAACATTCTGCTTGCCCCAAAGGCAGCTTGCTTTAGCTTATAAAGTAGAACTAAAATGGATTACAGCAATATTTACAGAGGTTACAGAATGTACAGGATTATCTTCATTACACTTATGATATTATCAGCCACAATGTTAAATGCCCTGCCCGATATCAGAATCGAGGTGGAAACAGGCATGGCTATTCCAGGTTATAACGATGTTCGAATCCCCAATGTGGGTAGAAATACTATGTTTTCCCTAAAGGATGATCTGGATATTTCGCCTGTTTTACACACCAGGCTAAGTTTGCATTACTATCTAACTTCACACCATCAGTTGTCTTTGATGGCATCTCCTCTCACCTTGAAACCAGAGGGAAGGCTAAAACAAGATGTGGTGTTTCAGGAAGTAACCTTTCTGGAAAACACACCAACCAAGGCTATTTATCGCTTCGATTCTTACCGCTTTCAATACCGCTATAATTTTTCCAAGGAATTCTTTGGTATTAGAGCTGTGGGAGCTTCCGTAAAACTGCGTGATGCAGAAATATCGCTGGATAATGGGATTAGGAAAGAAAGCAAAACCAATACCGGATTTGTGCCACTATTAAGCTTGAATGCAGGACACCGGATTTCGGAAAAGGTAGATCTGATACTGGAAGCAGAAGGGCTTGCCTCTCCCTATGGAAGAGCCGAAGATGTGTTTTTGGGGGCTACTTATCAGGTGAAGGACAAGCTTATAGTTAAGTCTGGTTACAGGCTGTTAGAAGGTGGCTC
>JAQVMI010000042.1 GCA_028703735.1 Candidatus Cloacimonadota bacterium
CTTAGCATAAGGGCACAAGCCAAACATAGCAAAATAATCAGCCAAATACTATGAATGTTCAAGGCTGGTTTCCCTGTAAGTAATCTAAAAGCAACATCGCTATATGCTCGCCTCCGCTACGAGTGAAATGAGTGAAATCCTTTCCTGACCAAGCCGGTTTGTGATTTACAAAAGTAGGCATGGAACCTGCTCCACCCATGGCAGCAAAAAGATTCCAAAATCCGGTACCTGTTTCGGAGGCAATCTGGCTTTGTGCTTTTACCAGATACGGAATATCTGGAGAGGTTGTATATTCACCATTTATCTTTACACTGCGATCGTGAGCACTAATTAGCAAAATGGGAACTCCCGGAAGTGCAGCCTGGATGTGTTGGATAGTTTTCTTCATCCCTCGTGCATAATGGCTGTAGTCCTTTATTGCGGGATTGGAAACGTTTTCACCATATTGCAGCACTATAAGATCGTAGCCTAAACTATTATTGAAACCCTTCAAAATCTCACTATGGATACGTTGGAAATACATTCCGGAATAACCTCTGATAGGAAAGTTATCCACATAAGCACCCTTGGGCTCGTCAAAACTAAGCCCATATACATGAATGGGATCGTGGGCAGAAAACTCTAACCTGATCTTGCTTATTGGTGTAGGCGAACTCAGGTTCAATGTTTGCAAGCCTTCCGCTCCCCTTAGGCTGTATTTTTGCTTGGCTAAGCCATCCTTGCTTACATAAACATAGCTGCTGTCACTGGCATGGCTGTAAAAAAGCCTTATCTGACTGAAGGAGGCAGAACCACCTGCCACAGAAGATCCTGAATACTCCACCCAGGGATTATTGGAAACGTAATAACGGGTTTTTTTAGGAACTTCCTTAGGGGCAACAAAGCTACTGTCCATAATAGCCAGGCTATCTATCTTCAAGGGTTCTATGGCTTTTTCGGCTACATAATAGCTACGTGGGATAAAGGTGAAGCCCGTGAATCCTAATGAAACATCCTGATTGTGAGGCGACATGAAGGATAAGCTCTCCCAGTTTTTAGCAAAAGTGTGCTTTATAGTTTGCCGAAAGCCGGAAACTATGGAAGTAATTGGTACCAAGCCCACTCCGCTACCACCATGGCTTGCTTGAAGCTGTCCACGGAGCTTTGCGGTAATTAAATCTCCCTCGATAATTGAATCTCCAAAATAGGCTATACGTAAAGTGGAATTAGGGTTGTTCAGTTTTTTTAAGAATGGCTTTAAGGCGATTAGATCGCTACTAATCCCAATTGCCTCCACAGCTGAAATTGTATCCGGTGTGGCAATTTCTGCTTTGGGAGAAAGGCTATCGAACCAGGATAACTTTTTGATATTTATAAGGTTATTGCTCCAAGCCGGGATAAGCATTGCTAATCCACCTAACAAAAGCACAGCTAAAACTAACCATAACAGGGGTCGAAAAAAATCTCTATTCATTTTATATCTAAATCACCTTCTTTCAGTTAATAGAAGTCTATTAAGCGAAATGACTTCTTTTTTTGTACCCTGCATAAGTCAAGAACAATTTGCGTAATCCTTCTTTGTTGTTATCATGTCTTATAAACATGGGAGATATCTATGAAAATACTATGCGCTAATATCGTCGCTATAACCTTGATGCTTGTGGTCTTATCCGCTTGTGTCAGCCCTGAAACATACAAAAAAGGTACGCCTGCTCCTCCAAAGCAGACCGAGACAAATCAGGTAGCAACTACACCTCTGCCTACCAGTGATATAGATCACGTTCGAAACGTTGTAAATGCCCGCCAAACACAGTTACAAAACCTATACAAGAAGCAATCTTCCATAAAACCCATGCAGGGTAGCTTGCAGATTAAGCTGTATATCGATGAAAACGGCACTGTGCAAAATGCCGATATTGATGTTGATTCCGGAGCATTATCTCCCGAGTTTATCAGTAGTGTCCGAAACGACCTAAGTACCTGGAGATTTATGATCAGAGAAAGCCTGATCTATACCTTCAAGATTAATTTTAGAAGATTATAGTTTAGAAAAAGCATCCTGTTGGGTAGGTTACCCAGTGCTGTTTGATCTGTTTCAGAATTATATTGACAGAAAAGCACTCCCTCAAGAAAGTAGCAAACACAGATGTTGCTTGCTCTTTTGTTATCTTTACCTGAAATTTGAAGATGAGCGGGGATTATGCGTATTTTTTCAGAGGATCAGCTTGTTCTGGTAGTGGATATTGGTAATACAAACACCGTTTGTTCCATATACAGACACGGCGAATCAATATGGTCAGCCCGTTTACAATCTGAACGGGAACGCACTTCGGACGAATACTACAGCAGGCTATGCAGCCTGTTGTGCCATATTCCTTCGGTTGGGCAAATAAATACCAAGGAAAGCGGTTCTGCTTCGGCAGATTACCGGAATTGTGCTTTTTCACTTAGCGAAATAAGCTATGTGGCTTTGGGAAGTGTTGTTCCGGAGCTTAGCCGTATCTGGAGGCATCTTCTCCAGAAATACACCTCTGCCAAAGTATTTGAAATTAATGGTCTTAGCCCTCTTGATATGCATTATAAAGTTGGGAATCCCTCTGCTTTAGGGGCAGATTTGGTTGCCAATGGCTTTGCGGCTTGGAAGAAATACCGGCAAAGTGCTATTGTTATAGATTTAGGAACTGCTACAACTATTCAAGTAATCAGCAATTCTGGGGTATTCGAAGGGGCAGCCATTGCTCCTGGTTTAAAAACCGGTGCAACTAATTTATTCGCAAAAGCCGCTCAATTATTCGAGCTGGAAATCACTCCTCCCACAGCCCTTTTGGGAACTAACACGCATGATGCTGTATTATCTGGTATTGTGTATGGGCATGCTTTTATGCTGGAATCCTTCATTTATAGATTAAAAGAACAGTACAATCACCATGCGCCTCTTATAACCATCCTAACCGGGGGAATGGCATCGCTGATTATGCCATATTTACCCTGTGTAGAATATCAGGATAAGAATCTTACCATGGATGGCTTTTACCTGGCATTAACCACTTTGATGCAGAGCTAAACCAGATATAATGCAAAAAGTATATGTAATTATCCTGCTGTTAGTTATGGCGTCTGCTTTAGGAGCAGAGAATTCTTCTGATACCCCTATAAAAGGTGCTGAAGAGATAGTTCGTTGGGAGTTTATGCCAAGATTATTCCTGGATAGCTACACCCCAATAGAGAGCAACCGCATAGACATCTACAAGCTTGATAAGGGCTTAAACATATACAAAGCGCGTCCTTATGATATTCCGGCTTTAGCTCCTGAATATAAGGAAAAAGTGGATTTCGCCAGACAAATTATACTATTAAGTGTAAAGGTAGGAGATTACAAGATAGCTGTGGATGTCCCTATCAGCTTTGATGCTTATATAAGCAATATGCAGAAAAAGGCTTTTCGTAAATCTTTGATAGCTAACCAGAAAACGCAGACCCAACAAACACAGGTTACAACTGGTGGCTTGTTAGGTGAATTGGTTCTGGAAATCCCCGCAATTGCTTTACCACGAGCCGTCCAGAAAGTATTAGGGACTTCTGCCCCAAAACTAAATTTGGATGGAACTCAGAAGATATCTCTCTCTGCCAGTAGTACAAAACGCAAGATAGTTCCCATATACGAAACTGAGAATAAAAGCACTTTCGATCTTAAAATGCAGCAAGAAACAAATTTGCGCTTGTCCGGAACAATTGGCGACAAAATCTCGATGAATTTGAAATACAATTCCAAGCAGGATGAACAGATCTTCGATGCCAACAATGTGAATGTTAAATATACAGGTAACGAAGATGAATTGATTAAAAGCATTGAAGCAGGAAACATAAGCCTTGCCCTAAGCGGTTCTCGTTATATCAGTTATTCTGCAAGCTCACAGGGTCTTTTTGGGATTACCTCCAAGTTCAAATATGGTGATCTGGATTTAAGTGTAATCGCCAGTAAAGAAGAAAGCCAGAAAAGCACCCAAACCTACACTGGTAAAAGCCAGGCAGATTCTTCCACCGTTAGTAGCTGGCGTTATGCTCCCCGCACCATGTATTATTTAAGTAACCCCTACGATCTGTATCCTTTATATACAGCAGCAGATGTTGCCCGGGAACAAAAACCTGCCGAATGGGTGGGTAATGCAATTAAAACAGGAGCGAACGGAGACTGGCAGGTGCATGATGTCTTACTGCCAAAAAGCGGAACAGTTCGCTTGTTTATGGATGATGGAGACCCAAATAACAATGTGGGCACCTTCACAGGGGATCAGGTATTTTACACCGAAAACTATCATCCTCCTTACTATCCAGAGTATGTAGAGCTGATTGAAGGAACAGATTTTATCACCAATTACGATTTGGGAACTGTGAATGTGCTGAAAACAGTAGATAGATTAAGCACCCTTTCCGTAATCTACACCACAAAAGGTGAAATGCAGGTTCCTCCCTTAACCCCAGAACAGATGGTAGATGGGAAAACGCATACCTTTGTTATCAGAAGAGCCAATCAGGTTTATGAGCCATATACCGGAGAAGATAACAGCCTTAATTGCTGGCATTTCCAGATGCGTAATATTTACGATATGAATCGAACCAATATAAAGAGTGATGGATTCAATTTACAAGTTTATACGGTTAATGTGGATTTAACCAGAAATTATAACCTTCCAGATAACATTGCGACTCCAGAATTTATTGCCAATACAGGTTTTAATAGCTACAACGACTATCTTCGGTTGGATAGCAATGGCGATGGAATTATTAATGGTAGTGATTCTACGGTTAACCTCTCACGTGGGTTGGTGATAATGCCTTATTTAGAGCCATTCTATCCTTTGGGTGATAGCCTTGTATATCGCTATGAAAATGAAAGTGAATACAGCTATAACGATCAGACCAGTTTGTTTCTGGCGATAAAGGGAAAGATTGGAAGGGATGCTATTGAATTATCTTCAGGGGGAATTTTACGTGGAAGCGTAAAGGTTCGCGTGAACGGAATTGAACAAAAAGAAAACTCGGACTATATAGTAGATTATGATTTTGGCAGAATCACTTTCCTTTCCGCAGCAGGTAAGGATCCTGATGCCAAAATTGAAATTGATTTTGAGAATAGAACTTTGTTTGATGTTGCCCAAAAGAATCTGGCAGGCTTACGAGCAGATTGGAAGCTTACAGATTATGCCAAAATGGGCGGAACTCTAATATATAGAAGTGAAACCGTGGCAGATAAACGCCCGCGGATAGGGAACGAAAACATAGAATTATGGATGGGTAATGTGGATGCAGAGCTAACCTTTAAGCCTGGATTTATTACCCGTTGGCTGGATGCGATGCCAATGATAAACACCACTGCTCCTTCGCAAGTAAGTGTATCAGGTGAAGTTGCATTTACCCTGCCCAATATCTATGGTGATCCCTCCGGTAAGAAAGATGAAGCCTATCTGGATGATATGGAATCTATTATCGATTCTTATCCCCTGGGAGTAACCTATGCCACCTGGTCGCGAGGGAGCAAGCCATTCCAAACTCCTTATGCCAAAGGACGCATGAATTGGTATAACCCCAAGAACAAGGTTTATCGAGAAGATATTGAAGACCCCTTGACTCTAACAGAGAAAGAAAGAAAAGAAACTGTCACCGTGCTGGCATTAAAATCCACTCCCAGTAACATAGTAGTATCGGGTTCGGAAGTTAGAAGCTGGTCGGGAGTAATGAAATACCTGGGTAACGAACTGGATATTTCACAGAAGAAATACTTAGAAGTGTTAGTGCGAGTGGAAACACCCACAGCAAATCCAGATATAACCTTACATATTGATCTTGGCGATATAAACGAGGATTTTTATACTGAATACGGCGGTTTGGGAAAGCTAAACACCGAAGATAAAGATCCCAAAGATGGCATCTTGATTCTTGAAGAAGATATTGGTTTGGATGGTATCGCCAAAACCTTAGCTGGAGCAGATCTGAATGACGTGGCTGTTCCTGCCACTGATGATGATTATTCTAAGGTTAACGGAACCGAAGATAACCGCGTGCTTGATACAGAGGATTTAAATAATAATGGTGACTTGAACACCTTAGATCGTTACTTTAGTTATCCAATATCTCTTGCAGAGGGTGCTAATGATCTTTATACCCCAGTTGGGGCAGAGGATAAAGGATGGAGGTTATATCGTATTCCTTTAACCGACCCAGCCTATTACCAAATGGAATCCAGCCAATCCAATTCTCAACCAACCTTAAAGAAGATATCCTATGCCCGGCTTTGGCTGGATTCGCATGAAGAATCTTCTGTTTATATAGCTGATGTATCTATCGTGGGTAACAAATGGCAGGATTATTTTGTCCGCAGATTTCAATACAGTTACGTAGTAAATACTCCTTCGCACAATGCATTGGTTCCAAACTCCGAACTAAACAACTTCAATACAGGCTTCTTATCAGGAATCGTAAATAATCAAAAGAATTCCACTCACTATGCCTCTCCTCCCGGAACAGTTTATACAGAGAACGATCGTCAGTCCACAGAAGCAGCACTTTCCCTGGAGGTTGCAAATTTGCAAAAGGGGCAGATGTGCCTGTTGCGTCAGCGGTTATTAGACCCATACAATCTTCTTTCTTATAGTAAGCTAAGATTTTGGGTTTATCCCGAAGCAGAGCCCGGTAATCCTGATTCGCTGGATATCATAGTTCGCTTTGGCGCAGATTCTTTGAACTACTACCAAGTTCGCGAAAGAGTGAAAGTGCAAAATAATCAAGGGCTAATGACGCCAAGTAACTGGCTACAGTTAGAATACGTCATGCAGGATGTAATATCGCTGAAACAGGATTCCATAAATGTAGTTACTGCAACCATAGAAGCAGAACCAAATAAACGCTGGTATAGCTTTAGAGGAACACCCACTCTCACGAATATCAGAGAGCTTTATGTTGGTGTGGCTCATCTTGATGAAACGGCAGCATCAGAATTTTCCGGAACCACCTATTTTAATGATGTAAGAGTTGCAGATCCATTTGAGGATATTGGGGTAGCCAGAAGACTAAGCCTTAATACTGTATTAGCCGATTTTTCTACCCTAAACGTAGATTACGAAGAAAAGGATGAGAGCTTTAATACTGTGATTCAGCGTGGCAGGACTAATGCTTTCACCCGGACGCAATCTCTTAATATGTCCAACAAGTACTTTCTTAACAAGTTCTTCCCAAATTCTTGGAATCTGGATATACCGGTTTTACTTACGCGTAACTACTCGCTGGGAATTCCACGATTCAGAGCAAATTCCGATCTTCTTCGCAATAACATCACTAATGAGCAGGATAAGGATAGAGAAAAGACCGAGCGTTTGGCATATAGCGCAGATCTTGGATTCTCACAAAAAACAGCACCAAAAAGTAAAATCCTGCAATACACAATATACCGATTATCCCTCAGTAGCAGAATAGAGAAAACCTACAGCTATACATCCACTGCCATAGATACAATTTTAGCCTACAGGGGAACAGTAAATTACAACCTGAATATTCCTTCTGAAAGCACCAGTATAAAGATATACAAAAATTACCGATTTAGCTATTTCCCCAATACTTTTAGTAACAGTGCCACTTTCAACGCAAATGAACCTCAAAGCTATGATTGGTTAAGCAGACCCGATTCCTTGGGTGTGTATTATTGGGATTGGAGAAAACGCTCGCAAACATCAAGTATTAGAGCTGTAACCACAGATAACAACATATCATGGAGTATTCTGAACGATCTGTCTGCCACAGCCAGATATAACACAAAGAGAGATTTGAAACAGAAGGAATATTTATACGATATCAACATTGGTAGAATGAACGAGTTTGTTCAGGATCTGGGGATTACCTTCAATCCCAATTATATCCCCCGATTGCTAAGTTTTACATCTTCGGTTGGCTCTCGGTATTCGGACACCCAACGCAGTTACTTTCAAAACAATTCTGAAGGGCAGCAAGAAGAAGTATCCCAACGTGATGGTAATACAAACAGGACTATTAGGGTGAATCTTACCTTGCAGAATTCCACCTTGCTAAGCTCGTGGACAGAGAAGTTGAAAAACAGAAAACCTAAATCTGATACAAAAATAGAATCCAAAGAAAACGACAGTTCCGCTCCTCCTGATCCTGCTGCTACTTATAGCGATGAAGAGCAGAAGAAAATGGAGCAATTGAAGGAAGAGGAACAGAAAAATTATGAGCAGCAGCTAAAAGAAGAAGACCAGAAGCTAAGAGAGCAGATGAAAAAGGATGAAGAGCAGAAAAAACTTGAATCCATCCAGGAAGAAGAAGCCATGAGACTTCTTAAAGAAAAAGAAGAAGCTGCCAAGAACGAGGAAGAAAGGGACGAACCCAAAAGTCAGATTGAAGCAGAACAACCCAAAACTGATTCTGATATTCCTGGGAAGGAGACTATTGCAGAGATTGGTGAAGGCGATAAACCACCCACCGAAAAAGAAGAACCCAAACCTAAAAAACCCAAAGGTGATCCTGTGGCAGGTTTTGTTGGTATGCTTTCACGGGTAAAAAATATCACAGCTTCATATCAGAATACCTACACCATGAATTATGCCAGAAGGACTAATCCCTACCCCTTTGCCTTCCAGATCGGGCTTCCAATCTTCAGCCTGGAAAAGGACTCTTTGGAATCAATTTCTGATGATAACACTATCACAGTTGGCAGCGGGATTACTCTTTCCCGCAAATTGGATAGTGTGATGAACTATTCTTTCACCACCAATAAAAGAAATTCCAGTGCCAGTAGCCAGGTGATAGGCTACACATTCCCTGATGTAACCATTTCGCTAATGGATTTTGAAAGCTGGGTAGGCATGGGGAAATATTTAACCAGCACCAGGTTAAACAGCGGATTTCAATACACTGTTCGTCAAAATGGCAGCCTCAATTGGGTTAAACCCAAACAAGAATCATTTACTACAGCATTTAACCCCTTGCTTGGTTTCACCGGCAATATAATGAAAGTTGTAACCGCTAATGTAAGCTATTCTGTATCTAAAACAGAGAACATCACAGATATGGATAACTATAAGGTGGTGAAATCTAACGATACCCAAACCATGAATGCCAATGTTTCCTATAGCTTCCGAGCCGGGCGTGGATTAACCATTCCCTTCACCAAAAAACGCATCCACATAAAGAATGAATTAACTTCCAGCATGGGAGTTGCCTACGAAAAGAATTATGATTTCACCGAAGGGCAAAGCTCCTCTCAAGTGGACAGATCTACCACTCGGTTGGCTTTCACGCCTACTGCTACATATCAGTTCAATCAGGATATCAAAGGCGGCTTAACCAGCAGCTACGAAGTTACTGCAGACAAAAAAAGAGACGATGGCACAAAGATGTTTAGCTTGGGAATATGGGTGGAAGTTAATCTGTAACCTTAGTCCGATGCGATTCTTCCCTACCTGTCAAATCCCAATTCTTTAAGTGCAGTCCCTTTTTTTCGCCAATTGGCGTTTATCTTGATGTATAAGTGAACTTGAACCGGTAGCTGTAAAAACAATGTTAGCTCCCTCTCTGCATACTCTCGAATCCGCTTTAGATTAACACCGCTTTTCCCTATCAAAATTGGTTTTTGGCTATGACGCTCCAACCAGATAACAGCATCTATTACCACCTTATCTTCCAATTCGGCATAACGCTCTATTAATACAGCAGTCGCATAAGGAATCTCCTGCTCGAACTGATGGAAGATAGCTTCCCGAATAGTTTCTTTGGCAAAAAAACGCATGGGTAAATCTGACAGCTGATCTTCTTCGTAATAGGGCTCGTGGTAAGGAGTGTATTTCTTTATAGCCTCTGTAAGCTGCAAGATGTTTTCTCCTGTTTTAGCCGAAACCATAATGCTTTCCGTGATGGAGCTGGGCAAGTGGCTTACTAAATCTTCCAGCTTTGCCTCGGGGCTTAAATCCAGCTTGTTAAAAACGGCAATTTGGGGATTCTTAAGATACTGCAATCGCTTTAGCACTTCTGCATCGAACTCACTGGGAAAGCCTGCAATTTGAGCTAAAAATATGATGAGATCCACATCTTTGAATGCATCGTTCCATATCCGCATCATCTTTTCCTGCATCTCGTAGCGCGGAACCAGAAAACCGGGTGTATCAATAAACACTATCTGATGATTGGGAGTATTCCAAATACCTTTAATTGCGTAGCGGGTGGTTTGAGGCTTGGCAGAGGTAATGGAATGTTTCTCTCCCAATATCCGGTTCATCAGGGTGGATTTCCCTGTGTTTGGCTTACCAAGAA
>JAQVMI010000460.1 GCA_028703735.1 Candidatus Cloacimonadota bacterium
AGATAGATATAGTTGCAATGGATTAACTGATGTTTCGGTATCTCATTTCAAGGATGGGGCAAGTAGTATCTTTGGGAAGGTGAAAAGGTGGAAAGGTGAAAAGGTGAAACAAGCAGATAGATATAGTTGCAATGGATTAACTGATGTTTCGGTATCTCATTTCAAGGATGGGGCAAGTAGTATCTTTGGGAAGGTGGAGAGGTGGAAAGGTGAAACAAGCAGATAGATATAGTTGCTATGGATTAAATTACGTTTCGGGAAATCTGTTTTCAATAAGCCAATACATTGGCAATTTTTCCTTATCCTCAAGCTACAAACCTTGTTTCACCTTTCCACCTTACCACCTTATTCAACCTCAAGCTCCAAACCTTGTTTCACCTTTCCACCTTTTCACCTTTCCACACATTCAACCTCAAGCTCCAAACCTTGTTCCACCTTTCCACCCTTCCACCTTTCCACCTTACCACATATTCAACCTCAAGCTACAAACCTTGTTCCACCCTTCCACCCTTCCACCTTTTCAGCTTTCCACCTTTTCACCTTTTCACCTTTCCACCACCCTACCATCTCACCACAAAAAAATAAGAGGTTTTAAATGAAACACTTTCTTTTTGTCCTTCTTTTACTCTGTGGCATATCTCAGCTTTTGGCTATAGATGTAAGCGGTAGCCAATCAGGAACCTGGACTCCGGAAAACAACCCCTATCAGGTTGTGGGATCTATCACTGTTCCCTCGGGCAGCAATTTGGATATTCAGCCGGGTGTTCTGGTTCACATTATGGGAAATTACCAAATTACCATTGCCGGAACAATGCATGCCAATGGCACCCCCACAGATAGCATCCGCTTTGTAAATATGCAAGCCAATCCCACAGCTCTATGGACAGGTTTGCGCTTCGAAAACACTACGGTGCTTAGTCAGCTTAGCTATGTGTATCTTGAATATGCCACTTATGGCATCCGCTGTATGAACGCTCCTCTTAATATCAGTCACAACCGGATAAATCATTGCGAAAAAGGCATGGAACTATACGCCATCGGAGCTGCTACACCAAACCACGTTTTAGTGGAGTATAATATCATCGAAAATTGCATCCAGAACGGAATTTTGATAACTCAGCAAAGCGCAGCCACTATTAATTGTAACGAAATTCGCTACAATGGCACAGGAGCACAATTTAGAGCCGCAATCCAGCTTGCCAACCAATCAGCAGGGGGAAGCTGCAATCCCATAATCAACAATAACCACATTCATCACAATTTAAAGCAAGGTATATCTGCCTGGGACGTAAGCTCTTCGGGTGCAATTAACCCCTATATTCTGAATAACACCATAGAATATAACTACACAGGTATCTACCTGTTGCAAACCTCTGGTTATGTGGCAGATAACCAAATTAACCATAACTTCATCCCCGGTGATATGAATTCCGGTGCTGGGGTAATGGTTTCGGGAATTACCAGCGAACCCTATTTTGAACGCAATACCATTACGGGTAACTACACGGGGTTTTTCATCACCAATAACGCCAAACCCATATTAGGTGATCTTTCCATCTATCATGCCTGGGCACAGGGAGAAAACATAATTACCGATAACATAGATGCCAATGGAATTTTGCATTCTGTGTTTTGCAGTGCTTATCCCAATGCAGCTAATATCATTATGGCAGAGAATAATAACTGGGGTGTGAACGACGCTGCCGAAATTGCCATAGGTATAAATGACCATAATGATAATGCTGCCCTGCCAACCGTAGATTTCGATCCAATTTTAAGTAACATTACCCCTACCAGCGTTTTTGGCAGCTATGTTTATGTTGGACAGTCCGAAATCACTGCTGCCCGGCTGGAGCTTATTTCCACTGCGACGGGAGCTGTGCTGCATACCTTTCCTTTAACCAGTCCAATAATAAACATTACAGCTCCAATAGTAGAAACTTTTTATGCCATGATTGTGCTTACCAGAGCCAATGGAAGCTTGGTTTATGGTTGTACAGGTGGTTTTCTTGCTCCGCAAGTGTTTAGCCCCGGTGATCTTATTCCTGTGGATGTAGGTACAATTATGGTGGGGGACGATCCTCCCCCCCGCTATGAACTTAATGGTGAAATAATAATGGATGATGATCTTGCCCTGCATCCCATTATGCATGGTTTTGCGCTTTACGGATGGAGGAGTATGGATTTGGTATATGTTAGTGGAGACTACCTGTATTTAAAGCGAAACATTCGGCGCACTCAAGCTGGTGAATTGGTAACGGAACTGCCTTTGGGAACTGTTTACAAGAAGTATCTGAATATAGTTGCCGGTGATACCTGGAGCCAAACTGAGGTTAAGCCTCTAACAGGACAAGTCGTTATGTCCACTGTAAGGGTTGATGCGTGCGTTTCAGCCCCTGGAATGAGCAGTTTCAAGCTAATTACGCGCACAAACACAGCAGGTGATGTGGCAGATAAGATGATCGTAGATTTTGGTGATCCCATATTATTCACCTATGGAAATAGTTATTTAACATCCCGCGAAACTATACAGCATATTGGTGATCCAGAGCCACTTGC
>JAQVMI010000461.1 GCA_028703735.1 Candidatus Cloacimonadota bacterium
TGCTAAACGGCATAGGTGTTACCCCTCCAAACCTGATAAGCACTACGGCAAGCGGTGTCACATCCAGTTCTGCGCTTACGGGTGGAGAGATTATTCACAGCGGTTGGGATGCCGTTTCAGCCTGTGGAGTGTGCTACAGCACTAATCAAAACCCCAGTTTAAGTGATCCCTTTACGCAAACCATCGTCCAATCTGGCGAGTTTAGCACCTTATTGCAAAATCTGGAAGCCAACACAACCTATTACTATAAAGCCTATGCAACAAATATAGCCGGAACATCTTATGGGGAGCAGCTTAGCTTCACCACCGCTTTGGGAACTCTGGATGCACCCCAAAACCTGCGTATCACTTTGGTTGGCATGGATTTACAATTAGAATGGAATGCGGTGGAGGGTGCCAACAGCTATCGTATTTACCACAGCAGCGATCCCTATGCAGAAAGCTGGGGCTTGCCTTATGCTATAACAGCAGAGACAAACTGGACGGATGTAGAACCCGCTGCTAACAATTTCTACCGGATAGTAGCTTCTTCTGAACCCATGGAATAAACTATAACCAATCGAGCAGGGAGTGTACACATGCTCCCTGCTCCAGTTCAGGAATCAATAATAATAGCGGTTAATCAGCAGAAAAGATGGCATTTTTATCTCAAACACTATGCAGGGAAAAGCAAGGAAAAGAAGTACTTGACATGTGGTTGTAGGTAATAAAAATTTGTAATTAGAGAATTAATACAGATAATGGCACTACTGCCAGATTAAAGGAACTATGTATGAAAAAGCTGTTTATCCTTATTGTGCTGCTCGTTTCGCTTGGAATCGCAAACGCCACTTTGTTGTGGCAGCAGGATGCCATTGCTCGCGAAGGTCAAAGCCTGAACTATGAGGGCACGGTTGTGCAAGATACATCTGGGGCTATTGTCAATTTTTGGGCTTACCAGATAAATGGGCATAACTGCCTGATGGCTGCAAAATTTAGTTCCACTGGCGAAGCTCTTTGGCAGGAACCGGTGATGGTGAAGGGCGGGATGGATTTAAAAAGTGACATTCGTGCCACTCAAAGTTCCGATGGTGGGATATTGCTAAGCTGGATCGAGAGGAATAACCTTAACAACTACATCCTCAAGCTCCAGAAGTTAAGTCCTTCCGGCAATAACCTTTGGGGTGCGGACGGCATATCTGTGTCCGTTTGCACCTACAATCCTCCCCACTATTTAATGACCTCCAATCAGGATGGAGGAGCCTATCTATTTGTGAATGATCTGCCTTACAATTCTCTGCCTTCTCATGCTTATGCCTATTGCTACAACTCCTCAGGTACTGATATCTGGAGTCCGGAGAATCCCTTTGTATCACAAAATGGCTATCTGGAATTGGAAGCGATTGCAGCACCTTCTACAGGAAGTGGAATGCTGGTGATCTACCAAATTATTAATTCAGGCGTAAATACCAATGTGTTCCGTCATTTTAACTCTGCGGGCTTAAGCGATTGGAATATCACCGAAACGGGCACTACTAACGAAGATGATTTATGGCAGGTGTTGCCAGGCAACGCTAATAAGGTGCATGTCTTCAATAAAAGTATGGAAACTAACACTCCTGTTAGCATTCGCACCCTGAATCTGGAAACCGGTGCTTGGATTCCGGAAGAAGCATCGCAGATAATGCTAAACCCAACGCCTGTGGCATCCTACTTTGGATTCAAGGCTACATTTATGCAGGATACAAATACTGTTTCTTTGCTTTGCAGGTACCTGGCAAATGAGATTAACTACATCAGCCAAACACTTTTGAACATGCAGATGCAGCCAGTGGAAACCCGGTCAATCTATTCCACCAATGGCAGAATCAACAGCCTGGAAGCCCGTCACGACGGCAATTTACGCACCTTTTGCATATGGGCAGAAAAACCAGCGGGAAGCTATGACAAAATATTGAAAGCACAGGCAATTGCGGATGCTGGAGGAGATCTACTTTTTCCTACCCAGGGGATCACAATCTGCAACCCCCTTCCCGGAATCTTAGGATATGGTATGGCTGCCAGTAACAGCACTTTGCATACGTTTTTCGTAGAGCCGGGAGAAGAAACAACTATCCTAAAACGCCGTGCCTTTGATAGTGCCGGAAATTCTTTGCTTCCAGCGGCTCAGGAGAGCCTAACGACAATCCTGAACGGCTATGCCTGGCCCATGAGCAGTTTGGATATAGATAATCATGCTGTTATTATCTATTATGATACTCGCAATCAGGATCATAACCGGCTATATTACCAGCAGTTTAATCCAAATGGTGAAACCATGTTTCAGCCTGGAGGAGTGCAAATCTGCAATAGTGTTTCGAATGGAGTTTCTTTCTTCGAAGCCATTCGCTGTAACAACGACCGCTTTGCTGTGCTGTTCAGCAACAACGGAGTGCTTTATCTACAAATCTATGACCTTGCTGGGAACCCTCAGTTTTCAGATAATGGCTTAGTGCTTAGCCCAACTACCTTTAGCAAAGCCAGGATGGCTGTTTACGAGGCGGATATCTATATTAGTTGGTATGAAACAGGAAGCAT
>JAQVMI010000043.1 GCA_028703735.1 Candidatus Cloacimonadota bacterium
CAGCTGGGAGAGCGCATGACTGGCAGTCATGAGGTCAACGGTTCGATCCCGTTATGCTCCACCAAATATACCCCTTCACCATCTTTGATGACTGGAGGAGGGGATCATCTTTTCTACACAAAAATTAGAGGTATTATCAATGAAAGCCGCTACACAAGAACTTATTTTAAGCATTAGCAACCAGGCAGTTATTGCCAGGCAAGCAATACTTACCATGACTACTCTATCCGCTTCGGGTCACCCTGGTGGATCGATGTCCACCATAGATTTGTTACTTAGTTTATACCATGTAATCCATCATGATCCCCATAATCCTAACCTACCGGATAGAGACAGAGTAATTGTAAGCAATGGGCATATCTCGCCTGCTGTATATAGCACTTTGGCATTGATGGGGTATTTCGAGCTGGATTCTGTGGTTGCGCAGTTCCGTTTGGCAGGTTCCATGTTTGAAGGGCATATAGAGCGTGAAGTTCCCGGGGTGGAATGGAGTACCGGCAATCTGGGTCAAGGACTGTCTGCTGCCACGGGAATGGCATTGGCTTCCCGCATAAATAAAACGCCCTATAATGTTTATGTGTTTATGGGCGATGGCGAACAACAGAAGGGTCAGCTTAGTGAAGCACGCAGATTTGCGGTGAAATATGAATTGAACAATCTGATCGCTATTGTGGATTATAACCAATTGCAAATTAGCGGCTCTATCCACGATGTAATGCCACAGAACATCAGAAAAAGCTGGGAATCGGATGGCTGGCAGGTTTTGGAAGTAAATGGACACGATATACCTTTGATTTTATCTACCTATCATAATGCACATGGGTTCGAGCATCCCACCATGATTTTGGCACACACCATAATGGGTAAAGGTGTGGATTTTATGGAGAACAAGGCAAAGTTCCATGGCTCTACCCTAGATGAAGAGCAGCTTACCGAAGCTTTAAAGCAGCTTGGTGTAACCAACGAGCTGAAAAAATACCGCAAGCAAAGAGCTGATTTTAAAGCAGTAAAACATACCTATACTAAGTTTGACTTACTACCGGATTTCACCTGCGGAAAACCCGTGCTTTACGAAACCGATAACGATTGCCGCAGTGCCTGGGGAACAGCTATTGCCGATCTTGCCAAGATTAACAAAAATGCTAAAACTCCTTTGGTAGTGGTGGATTGCGATCTTGCCGCAAGTGTAAAAACCGGCGAATTTGCAGCGGTTAGCCCCGAAAACTTTATCCAATGCGGTATAATGGAACAACATGCAGCCGTGATGAGTGGTGCACTTTCCACCTGCGGAATTCAGACCTTTTGGAGTGATTTTGGTGTTTTTGGCATTGCCGAAGTTTATAACGCCCAACGCTTGAATGATATAAACCATGCAAACCTGAAAACCGTGCTTACACATGTGGGCATAGATGTGGGTGAAGATGGCAAGACACATCAATCTATTGACTATATTTCCCTGGTGCGTAATCTGTTTGGCTTCAAACTAATCTGCCCTGCCGATGCTAATCAGACAGATAGGGTAATTCGCTGGCTAAGTAATAAGTCTGGTAACTACTTAGTTACAATGGGACGCTCTAAATTACCTATAATCAAGAATAACGACGGTAAGATTCATTACGCTGTAGATTACAATTTTACCTATGGTAAAGCAGACCTTTGGCGCGACGGTAATCATGGCAGCATCTGGGTTTGTGGTACTCCGGCAGCCAGGGCTTTGAAAGCTGTGGAAATCCTTAGACAGGAAGGCATCTTTATGGAGCTGGTGTATGTGGCAACTCCCTTACAAATAGATGAATGCCAATTGAAATCATCCGCAAGCAAGGGGATAATCTTTAGTGTGGAAGATCATTCTGTGCATGGCGGACTTGGCAGCAGTATTGCCGATGCTATATTACAGCAACAGCTTAGCACCAGATTGATAAAACTGGGAGTGCATGGCTATTCCATGTCTGGAAACGTTACAGAGCTGTATCAGTTAGCTGGTTTGGATACTGCTTCAATAATCAAAACTGTGAAAGCTAATTTATAAAATGCAACCCTTTAACCGGAAATTAGGAGTTTAGATGAAAACCTTACAAACCATAGCTTACATCATTATTGCCTCTCTACTGGCTGTAACAACCCTTACATCCTGTAAGAATTCTGATAAGTATTTTAAGGATGTTGTAGATAACAAAGTGAACAGCAATATAATGGTAGATGGCATCCCTTTGCAGTATAAAGGTGAAACGGTTTTGAACGAACCATTTTCCGGCAGAGAATTATCAGTAGTAGAAAGTACTTTAAATACAGAATTGCAGGGAGTAAGCGGAAACGAGATCTTTTTGCAAATAAACTATCTGGAATTTGAACCAGGCGATGCATCTTTCATGATTGAAGATGGTAAACTAAGCTTCAGTACAAAATCTGGCAATCCTGCTGCCATCACAAAGATAACTGGCTCTATACCAAGCTCTTTGGGGTTAAATTATGAAATTGGCACAGGCAGCCTGAAGCTATCTAATCTGGATAGTGACCAGGCATGTAACCTTGTAACCGGAACAGGTAGCATAATTCTACGAAACTGCACAATCCAAAACCTTGCAGCCAAAACTGGCACTGGCAGCATTTCCATAACCGATTGCTTAATTGAAACTGCCGATTTGGAAACGGGTACCGGTAATATCGATTTATTGCGTTCACAGATAAAAGACCGCAATTTCTCCACTGGCACAGGAAAGGTTACCGAGAAATAAGGAAGTAAATCTCACCTTTTTCAAGATTATTGTTGACTTCCAAAGGCAGCCATATTATCTTGGTTCACAGAATAAATAATCTGTGGAGACTCGGCAAGATGAAAGTACTAAAAACCTATCCCGATAAGTGCATCGGCTGCCATAGCTGCGAAAGCGCATGTGCAAACCTCTACTTTAAAGAAGATAATGCAGAAAAATCCTGCATTGTTATTTCTACTGATTTTTCCCCTCCTGCAATGAATGTGTGCAACCAGTGTCAAACCTGTGTTGCAGCTTGCCCTACTATGGCTTTAACCGTTAACAACCAAGGGGTTGTTATGCTAAATAAGTCATTGTGTATAGGCTGTTTGATGTGTGTAGCAGTATGCCCTACTGATTCCATGCGAACTTGCCTTGGGGTGCATAGTCCTTTTAAATGCATAGCCTGTGGCGTGTGCACTAAATCCTGCCCAACTGATGCCATAAAAATAGTCACAGAATGAACTGGAGAAATTAATGAACCGCAAATTATTAGCTGAATTCAAATACGATTTAGCCCCAATAGTCCGGGGTTACAACCGTCGCACTCTATATCTTAATGTTGGAACCCGTGAAATTACCTCTAAACCTGTAAGCGAGATGATGATAGAAAAATTTGTGGGTGGCAAGGGATTTGACCTTTACCTAATGTGGCAGGGTGTGAAAGACGACACCAAATGGAATAATCCCGAGAACGAAATCTGTATCTCTTTTGGTCCTCTTTGTGGCAATACAAGCTATCCTGGTAGTGGGAAATCTATCGTTACCACCATTTCGCCCCTAACAGGTATACCTGTGGATTGCAATGTAGGTGGTCATTTTGGTCCCTATGCCAAGTTTTCCGGTTGGGATGCCCTGGAAATCCAAGGTAAATCTGCAGAAGAAGTAATAGTATATATCGATGGCGATAAGGGCACTGTGCAGATTTTCACCGCTCCGGATGAAGAGATTAATAGCCATATATTTGCCGAAGAGCTAATCAAAGAATTTGCCGATAGCCCCGATAAACTGCAATTCGTGTCTGTGGTCTCCACAGGAACTGCTGCCGACCATGTAAATATCACCTGCCTGAACTTCTCTTTTTGGGATAAACGCCGCAAGGTTGCACGTCTGAAACAGGCTGGCAGAGGCGGCACAGGCACAGTGTTTCGGGATAAGGGGATTAAAGCACTTGTGGTGAAGTATTCCGGGCTAAAAGTGGATACCAATAACCCGGTTGATTTACTCACCTTACAGCAAACCGGTTTGAAGCTGCACAAGGAGATTGAAGCAGGTGATGCCACTCAATGCCGCATGCATGAAGTTGGCACGGCTCACCTTATGGAAGTAATGAACGATTATGACCTGCTGCCTATCCGTAACTTCAAATATGGTCAAATGCCGGAAGCCATAGGTTTGCACTCCCGCGAGTTCACAGCACTGTTTACGCAAGGCATGGCGGATGGCTGCTGGTATGGCTGTTCACTTTCCTGTTGCAAAGCTGTGGATAACTTTAAACCACGCACGGGACCATACAAAGGACAGCCCGTGGTAGTGGATGGACCCGAATACGAAACAGCCGCTGGTTGTGGCAGTAATATTGGTATTTTTGATGCCAAGGACGTAGTGGAGATTAATTTTTACTGCGATACCTATGGAGTGGATACCATTTCATTTGGCACAAGTACAGCTTTCGTGATGGAATGCTTCGAAAATGGTATTTTGGATTTAGCCAAAACCGGTGGTTTGGATTTAAGCTGGGGTAATGCAGATGCTGCTTTGGAGCTCCTGCACCAGATGGCTCGGGGAGAAGGTTTTGGTTTAACTGTAGGCAAAGGCGTGCGGGCAATGAAAGCTATTTTTGCTAAGGAATATGGTGCTGATCCAGCTTTCCTGCAAGATATTGGCATGGAAGCAAAGGGCTTGGAGTATTCACAATATATGAGCAAGGAATCACTTGCCCAACAAGGTGGTTACACTCTTGCGCTAAAAGGACCTCAGCACGATGAAGCCTGGCTGATCTTTATGGACATGGTGAACAACCACATCCCCACTTTTAAAGATAAAGCAGAAGCCTTGCACTACTTCCCCATGTTTAGAACCTGGTTTGGCTTACAAGGCTTATGCAAACTTCCCTGGAACGATATTGAACCGGCAAATAATGCCGAAACTTCCGAGCCTGCAAAAGTGCCGGAGCATGTGCAAAACTACGTGGATATCTATAAAGCCATCACCGGAAAACCAATGGATAAAATAGAAATGATCCTTCAATCCGAACGGGTTTATAACTTCCAAAAAGTATTCTGTATGCGTATGGGAAAAGGTAGAAGAATAGATGATGTGCCACCCTATAGAGCAATGGGTCCTGTTACAGAAGAGGAATATCTTTCTCGCAGTGAACGTTACGATGGACAACTTAAAGCAAAGCTTAACATCGATCCAATTGGAAAAACTACTGCCGAAAAGATGAAGATTACCCGCGATTACCGCGAAGATCAATATCAGCAATTAATGGACGCAGTGTACGAACGCAAAGGCTGGACACCTGAAGGTGTGCCTACTATAGAGCATTTACGTAAAATTGGAATGGATATTCCGGAAGTAATAGAGGTAGTTTCCAGATACCTGTAAACTGATACCAAAAACTGCAAAACTATAAACCAAAAGGTGGGCAATAATCCCACCTTTTGGTTTGTATATAATATTATCCACCTAAAGCAGCATATAGGGCTTTGATATCTTTTATCTTAACTACTTTGGGATTGGCTTTTACTTTTCCATAACCAGAGATGAATATCTTGGAATAACCAAGTTTGATGGCTTCATTTATTCTTCCTTCCATCTGCGTAACTGGTCTTACTTCTCCATTAAGACCCACTTCTCCGATAAAAACAGAGCCTTCCATAAGAGGTTTATCCTTAAGGCTGGAAATTATTGCAGCCAAAATTGCCAAATCCAGGCTGGGATCAGCACTGCGAATACCTCCGGCAAGATTTATAAACACGTCGTTACTCCTTAGGTATAAAGCTAAATTCTTCTCCATAATTGCAAGCAGAATAGCCAGCTTCTTCTGCTCCAAACCCACTACCACACGCTGGGGAGTTCCATAGTTAGATCCTGTGGCTAAGGTTTGAACCTCTACAATGAAGCTTCGGCTTCCCTCCACAATGCATCCAATGGAAGTGCCAATTTGTTGGTGCTCCAGGCTAAGAAATACATTATTCGGGTTCAATACCTGAGCCAAACCCTGATTGGTCATTTCGAATAAACCTATCTCGTTGGTGGAACCAAACCTGTTTTTTACTGCTCTTAGAATTTTATACTGATTTCGCAATTCACCCTCAAAATAAAGAACTGTATCAACCATGTGCTCCAGTATCTTAGGTCCTGCCACAAAACCTTCTTTGGTTACGTGCCCTACCATGAATAGTGGTATTCCAAGTGTTTTGGCGCAGCGAAGCAAACGATTTGTGCTTTCGCGCAATTGAGTAATGCTTCCCGGCAGAGATTCCAAAGAGGAAATGCTGATAGACTGAATGGAATCAACAATAACCAAATCCGGCTTACTATCTGTAATTGCTTCCACAATTTGATTTGTGTCGTTCGTGCAAAGCAGATATATGTGTTCGCTGGAAACCTTTAACCGCTTGCTTCGTAACCTTATTTGTTCCTGACTTTCCTCTCCGGAGCAATAAAGGGTCTTTTTACCCTGCTCCCCCATCCATTGAGCCAATTGCAACATCAAAGTAGATTTTCCAATTCCCGGCTCTCCCCCAATCAGGAGCACCATGCCAGACACAATCCCACCGCCCATAACCAAATCAAATTCACCTATACGGGTAGTAAGACGTGATACTTCATCGTATTTTAGATCCACTATCCGTTCGGGTTTAACCGGAAGATAGCTCTCTATCTGCTTCCCACTTTTACCAGTAACCTTGGTAGATTCCTTCAGGGTGCTCCAAGAACCACATGCGGGGCACTTACCACTCCACTTGCTGGTTTCAAAACCGCAATCGGAGCAAAAAAATATCGTAGCCATAATAGCCTCTTGTTGTTTTATTTCCACAAAAATAGATGGCATGTATATGGCAAGAGATTTATTATTAACCTATAAGCCGCACTGCTAAAGCTTTTACTTGCTTCATAAATCAAAACCATGCATTAAAGCATTATTTTAGTGGAAGTGAAAAAAGTTTTTGGCAGCAGGACTATTTACGCTATAATATGGTAAAAGGAGATAAAAATGAAACCGACTGTAATCGTATTCTCTACTCCGACCTGCTCTTGGTGCAAAAAAGTGAAGGAGTATTTAAAATCGAATGGGCAACAATTCAAAGATATAGATGTAAGCAAAGATCTTGCGGCACAAAGGGACATGATTAAGAAGTCCGGTCAAATGGGTGTTCCGCAAATTTGGGTAAACAACGTCGCGGTAGTAGGCTTCGATCGTGTGAAGATCGACAAATTATTAAGTATTAACAAGAAAGAAAAAGGAGAAACCAATGTCTGACTTTTCAAAGAAATTTCATGACCTGATTACACGTTTACAAGTAGTTCTTAGCGAAATCGATTATGCCCAGAAAGCTTGCCTGCAAGCAGGGCGAATGGAATGTATGCTGTTAAATTATCTATATCAAACCAAAGCACCGGCTAATATGAACGAATTAGCCAAAGTGCTAAATGTTTCTCATAGCAGGGTTACCCGTATTATGGATAACCTGGTATCTAAAAAGCTGGTAAGCCGCCAACCCTCGGAAGATGACCGTAGATGCTGGTATGCCATTATTACAGATAAGGGTAGCAAATTGGCAGCTAATAGCCTTCAAACCGTTGTAGATCAACAAATACGTATCCTTAAGAAAATGCCGGAAAAGGATATTGAACCTCTTTACAAAACCCTTAAACTCTATGTAGAAAAATACGAAGAGATTCTGAAAGAAACATACGTGGAGGTATAGTGTCAACCACAGTCAAAACCAAATGGGTCGGAGACATGGTTTTCGATGCTGAAATAAATGGACATCATCTGTTAATGGATGCTGATCCAGAATGGGGTGGAAAGAATGCAGGACCACGCCCAAAACCTTTACTTCTCGCTGCTTTGGCTGGTTGTTCCGGCTTGGATATCGTGTCTATCCTAAACAAGATGCAAGAAAAGGACTACACCTTCGAGATAGAAAGCGAGGCAGAATCAACTTCAGAATACCCAATTACCTATCATACTATCCTACTAAAATTCTTGTTTACCGGTGAAACTCTGCATCAGGATAAAATCGTAAAGGCAGTAACGCTTTCCACGGAAAGATATTGTGGAGTTAGTGCAATGCTAAAGAAATCTACTAACATAATTGTAAAGATATTTATAAATGGAAAAGAGGTGATATAAATGAAATGGCCTTTAATGTTTCTCCTGATGTTTTCCCTGGCTGTCCTGGGTTGCAATCAAACCCCAAAAGAAACTGTGGAGACAGTTACCGAAGACGCACAAGATGTTAGCTTTGACGACGCCATGTCTTCCTTTGATGGGTCTGCCTGGCTTACAGATTATGATAAAGCTCTGGCTTATGGCAAAGAGCTTAACCGTCCTGTGTTGATAAACTTCACCGGCTCGGACTGGTGTGGTTGGTGCATAAAACTTGTTGATGAAGTATTCAGCAAGGAATCATTTGCAAAATATGCTAAGGAAAATCTGGTTTTGTTAAAGCTGGATTTTCCACGCAAGATTGCTCAAACCCCGGAAGTTAAAGCTGCAAACGAAAAACTCGCCAGAGAATACCAAGTAGAAGGGTTCCCAACCATATTGTTAATCTCACCCGAAGGAAAGGTTGTTGCCCGCACAGGGTATCAACCTGGTGGTGCAGATGCTTATGTTGCTCACCTGAAGGGTTTTCTTGCAGCAGATAAATAGAGAATACCTCGTAAATCAAATTAGAACAAAAACAAACAGCCTGCATATTGCAGGCTGCTTGTTTTTAACATTAAACAAGGCTCTCTTTCATTACGAGTGGGTAGAGGTTTTTCCAGCTTGTCATTCCTGCGAAGGCAGGAATCCATTTTAGAATTGTTCCAGTGATAACATGCTGTTAAACAATATATTACAGCAATTCCACGATGTTGTTTGAAAAACTGGATTCCGGATCAAGTCCGGAATGACAAAAGCTAACCAATCGTTATGAGAGAGCTTTAAATCGAGCTTAGGGTTAGCAAACGACAAAGACAACAGCAGATAGCGGATGTAGCAGACAATCTTCATACTTACCACACTGAAATACTTCCTTTAGCTCTTCCTGGTGTTCTATTTTTATCGCCTGGTTTTCGGTATTCAGATACACTATAAGGCTTTCTTTAGCGAAAGAACGTTTGAAACCGAGTAAACCATTATCACTTGGAATAAAGCTGATATCACCCTCAGTTAATACTTGATGCGATTTTCTTAGCAGAATCATCTGTTTATAGAAATCGTGCAAGTCTTTTGCTACGGGATCACTTTCCCAATCCCAGTTAAATGGTCTGCGGTTATCAGGGTCTTTTGCACCTAACAAGGCAATTTCATCCCCGTAATACACGTGTGGTGTTCCGACAAAGCACATCTGAAACACTATTGCCAGCTTTACTCTGGCAATATTACCTTTTGCAAGCTCGTTAACCCTTATAGTATCATGGCTACCAAGCAAGTTCATCATGGATTTCAGGGCATGGAATGGATAAAGGGTTAAACCTGTTTCAATTTGTTTTATAAAGTCTTTACAAGAGATGATTCTCAGAATGAAGAACTCTATCACCGGATTTTTGAAATAAGCATAATTCATTACAGAGTCAAAATATCTGTGGCTAACCCATTCAGTGGCATCATGCCAAATTTCTCCCACAATCCAGGCATCAGGTTTTGCCTGCTTCACTTCTTTTCTGAATAGTTCCCAAAACCAGAACGGAACTTCATCGGGTACATCCAAACGGAAGCCATCTATGCCTATATCCAAAAGCCACCAGCGAATAGTATCGATAAGATAACTAACCAAGGGAGCATTTACCTGGGCTGCATTTATATTACGAATAGCGTTTTCTTCGGGGTGATGCCTGCTTAGATCATAGTTCAGATCCGGCATATCTTTTATACCCCACCAGCATTGATAATAGTCCTTGGGTTTAAAATCCACCGGAAGTGGCTTGGGCAAAGGCCATTTCTTCCAATCATACCAGTTCCAGTAGGGAGACGTTTCTCCCTTCTCCACACAATCACGAAATGCCCAAAAGGTTTCACCGGTATGGTTGAAAGCAACATCCAGTATTATTTTTATTCCCTGTGAATGAGCCAGACTAACAAACTCTATCATATCGGCAGTTGTGCCAAAGTGAGGGTCTATGCTATGATAATCCGCAGAATCGTATTTATGGTTAGATTTTGCTTGCCAGAGTGGATTGAAATAGATCATGCTAATTCCCAAATCGACTAAGTATGACATCTTTTTCTTTACCCCGGCTATGTCTCCCCCATAAAAAGACCACCAGT
>JAQVMI010000462.1 GCA_028703735.1 Candidatus Cloacimonadota bacterium
AATGCAGAAACAATGCAGGAACTTGAAGATAATTATCCTAATAGTAAATATACCAGGGCTTTACGTGCTTTGCAGAATAACCAGACAGTGCGTTTGATAGATCCCGAAGAAGATAGCCAAGAACAAACTTTGGATAATCTTCTGGGCAGAATTGTTACGGAACCTGATTCTGCCATTGCGGGACTGGAGCAATTACGGAATTCCACCTATCCTGCTGTAAAGCTTGCTGCCACATATCGTTTGGGCTGGTATTACAGTTTTGAAGCTGTGGATACGGTGGCAGCAAAACCATACCTGAATGCTGTTCTGGAAGATGCACAATCAGCAGAATACTCTGTGGTTACCCGCAGATTTTTCGATGGTAAAAATTTCTTGCTGCGAAATCCTGTGATGTTAGAGAAAATAGAGCTGGATAGCACAGCTACAACAGCTATGGATAGCATCAATACTTTAAGGCTGATTCCTGCTTTTATGGATTCCTTGGCTTTTAGCATTCCTCCAAGTTTGGTGGTTCCCGATTCTTTAAGAAAGTACCTCTCTGGCTCGCATATAAATAATGGTGCTGCATCAGAACCGGATTCGTTAATCGTGGAAGAGCTAAAGCCGCCAAACACAACAGATACCAAGGATCAAGCGGAGCTTACACCTGTGGAAAAACCTGCTTTACCCGAAGCACCCATTCTGAAAGAAGAAGAACCTCCGCTTGAATGAAATGGATTACAGCCGCAATTTCCAGCCAGAATCTATATCTAAAACTATGCATCCTGTGCACAGGTATAGTAATGGGAATGGATTCTTCGCTGAAGCAATTGCTGATGCAAATTGCTTTAATCCTGCTGTATCTACTATGTGAGATATCCCTTTTTAAGTATCTTTTCCAGGCTTTTCGCCGAATTCTTCCTTTTTTAAGTGGCTACTGGCTGTTTGCTACATTGTTTTCTCAAAGCTTCCCCAGTTCTGTGCTATTCAGCGTTCAGATTGTTTATCTGCTTTTGGTAATGGTTGCTGTTTTTGGTAAGACTGAAATGAGCACTTTAGCTTTGGATAGCAAGTGGATTCGTAAAAGCAGACACATAAATGTAGTGTTCTATTACTGCTTTGCCACGATGCAATTTTTGGATAGTTTTTCCCTTCGCTATAAAGAGATAAAGCTGATTGGTGATAAGGAAGTGGTGATGAATCACGTTTCGGAGGTAATCAAAGCTGTTTTACATGATAAAGCATCCATCCACGAAAAAGTAACCGACATTCTTTCTCAACAGTCCAAAGAGGGAAGAGCAAACAGTGCAGCAAATTTTACCGGACTTCTGTTTCTGGCTGTGTTAGTGCTTTTACACGGAGTTTAGGATAAAATGGCACGTTTTTTAATGAAACTAAGCTACGATGGTTGTGGATACCATGGATGGCAAAAACAGCACAATGGAATTAGTATTCAGGCTGTTCTGGAAAGAGCTTTGGAAACTTTTGCACATACATATATACCCATAACCGGTGCCGGCAGAACCGATGCAGGGGTTCATGCTTTGGGGCAATATGCACACTTCGATTACCAGGGAAGAATGCAACCGGAGCAGATGTTACTGGCATTTAAGCGTTATCTGCCAAATGATATCAAAGTCCTGCAAATTTTACGGGTTAGCCCTTACCTTAGTGCAAGATATCAAGCTTTTGAGCGAAGCTATCGTTATATTCTTGCCAAGGAAATCACCCCCTTCAATAGGCACTACACCGGATATTTACCTCATGTAAATCTATCCCTTGCTCCAATGCAAACGGCAGCTTTACAGCTTCTTGGCAGCCACGATTTCTCCTCTTTTGGCAGAGCCAATCCCGAAATACCCAATCATATTTGTGATGTATTATCCTTAACCATTACCGAAACTGCCGAAACCTATGAATTTCTGATCACTGCCGATCGATTTTTGCATAACATGGTGCGCAGAATTGTGGGTACTTTGGCAAACATAGCACATTTTAACCTTCCACCCCAAACCATAGATGCTATTTTGAGCGATGCCTGTCCCCGCCAGAATTTAGTAACTACTGCTCCAGCATCGGGTTTGTATCTAATGGACGTGAAATATCCTGTAATGCTGCTTGACGAATCTGCCGAGGCAAATATTCTGGAGACTTTAAAGAGGTAATAATGAAAT
The DNA here is from genome assembly GCA_028703735.1 of Candidatus Cloacimonadota bacterium. GTDB lineage: Bacteria > Cloacimonadota > Cloacimonadia > Cloacimonadales > Cloacimonadaceae > Cloacimonas. The sequence continues at coordinate 2,154 of JAQVMI010000462.1, forward strand.
ATAATATCCCACGTGGAACATACGACATCCTACCTACCGAAAGCTATAAATGGCAGGCAGTTATAAATAGCTTCCGTAAAATAGCAGGTAGTTTTGGTTACGAAGAAATTACCACGCCTATTTTTGAAGTTGCAGAGCTTTTTGAACGTAGCTCCGGCGAAAGCTCGGACGTGGTGCAAAAAGAGATGTACCGCTTTACAGATCGTAAGGGACGTGAATTCGCTTTGCGTCCGGAAGGAACTGCTCCCGTGGTTCGCAGCTATGTGGAAAATCATCTGGATGTGCTGTCTAACCGCACCAAGCTATATTATATTGGTCCCATGTTTCGTTATGACCGTCCTCAGGCTGGCAGATTCAGACAGTTCTATCAATATGGCATAGAATTCATTGGCA
>JAQVMI010000463.1 GCA_028703735.1 Candidatus Cloacimonadota bacterium
TATTATCCATGAATAATAGGTGCTGGCAGCAGAATGTTCCCGATAGAAATGGCGATCTACAAAGCTGATTAAGCCAGGGATAAATCCCTTGTTTTCAATATTTTGTTTGGCATAGTTCGAGCATGATATGTGAAACATGCATCTTTCTATAGATTTGGGACGGATAGATTTCTTGTAGTACTTTAGTAAATCCAAGCTTACGTTTGTTGCCATATCGAAGCTTTTCTGGTTTGAATCCTGAAGGGTATAGTCCGCTAAAGCGTCTATACCTTCTTCAGAATTCAAGCTTTGTGTTGTTAACGCAGAAAGGTTGCTAAACAATATAGCATAACAGACCAATACTATAGATGCAATCCCAAAGCGAATAAATGACATGTAACGGGTAATTAGCGGCGAACAGGAGTCATAGGCACAGTAACCATGCTTACTTCTTTATTGGCATTCATACCTTTCACTACTCCATACAGCTGCTCTTTGCCGTTTAGCGTGGCAAGTTCCAATGTAACATTAATCGAATCTGGTTTTAAATCCCACATTGATCCGGTAAGATAATCAATTGCCATTCCTAAAACACCACCGCAGATAAAATCGAGAAAAAACACTCCATTCATATCGTTGTTATTGATGTAAACTTTAGAAGTTTTATACCCTTCCAAGCTTATCTCCACCACATAACAACTATTCTTCCGAAGTCTAAACATAGTAGGCGTAACGCCTCTTCCTACTTCATTTCCTCCTGTTTCTTTAACCACAACTGTAGCATCGGAAGGAGTGCTGGTCATATTAATATTCTCACTGGTTCCGGTAAAAAGTGTGGCACAGCTTGTTAAAACAAAAAGAAGCAGTACTGTGATTACAATCCTTAGTGTACGCATTTAAAAACTCCTTAATTACTTTGTGGGTAATTTATCTTATCAAGCTTATGTTGTCAAGCGTAATTTTAACAAATCTTTCTTCTTTTTCTGGGGGTTGCCTTCTTCTTGCTATGCCAGCGGTATAGATTATTATATAAGTGTTTAGGAGATAATATGACGATTTATAGCACTACCGCAAAAAGCTACCTTGATGCTTTGCAACCTGTAGATAAAAATAGACTTAGCCCAATTCTGGATTTGTTCGAAATGTGTGGTGAGGAAACTTCTGTAAGTTACTATCATCCCAATATCCTTTACCTTAGCGTTAGGGGTAAGCTGGCTTTGGGGCTTTCTCCGCGCAAGAAGTATATCAGCTTTTATGTAAGTTCTTACGAAACCGATAAAATCTTTCAGGATGCTGCCACTAACTTGGGAGTTACTTCCCGGGGAGCAGGATGCTACCGTTTTAATAAACTTTCGGACATAAATATGGACGCATTGAAGAATGCCTTTGCCCTTATGTACGCCAGTGAACATACCGATGGAGGAGTTCTAACCCCTCTGGAATAAGCTATGTAGTGGTTATCAGAACATGCTAAACCCTTTCATACGTAGTTCTTAACTAATTTCCACCTCACCTTTACCCCCTCTCCCACAAGGGGAGAGGGAATCGTCTTGGCTACCCTCTCCCTTGATGGGAGAGGGGCTGGGGGTGAGGGGGACATTTAAAACTACCATTGCAATACCATTACAATAAACAAAATACCCCTATCAGCTGTTATTGCTCTTGCTTCCAGGCTTCAATCAAGCTGTCATTATCCTGTAATCAAGCTGTAATTATTACAGCTTGATTACAAGATGATAACGAGATGTTTAAAAATTTGAAGCAAGAGCGAATAAATGTCAATTTTTGGTTCTCTTTTATAGGTGGTGGGTTGGTGGTGGGTTCTTTTGTCATTCTTGCTGAGGTAGCAATCCAGACGTAACCAGCTCCTGAAGAGCAGAAGATAACACATTACCTTTCTATATAACAGTTCCCCTCGTAGCGTAGCATTCCGATGCTACAGGGTTTCGTAGCTTCAGAATGCTGAAGCTACGGAAGCAGGATTGACAGGTAAAAATGATATCTACTCACTCATAGAGAAAGATAGCCACTCATTCCCTCAACGATGAGTTCAAACAAAAAAGAAAATGCGCCGTGCAAAGACGGCGCAATGTTTTACAAGGTTGTTTAGTATCTGGGGCTACCTTTCCGGCAGTTCTCCATTTTTGGCGGTAACCTTAAAGAAACGCCTTTCAGAAGCACTATTTACATCTATGTAGAAATCCTGAGTCCAGGCAATCGGATCGAAAGCTCCCTCTGGTGTATCACCGGCATAAACTATATAGTGTGTTGCCCCGCCAACGGCATTCCAGCTAAGGTGAATATTCATTTCCGGCACTGTGGAAGGCGAGATAATAAGATACTGAATGCTTCCCAGGATGCTAACCTCTATCTGAGGGAAAAGTGTGGTATAGCCATCAAAGATGGATAAATCCACCGTCTCTGTGCCTGCCCAGCCTAAAGCATCCTGGCCAATTCACTGATGCGCTCCTTCCGGTTTAGAACTCTTAGGCTTACACTAGTTTTGGTGCCGGCACTTTTCTCAACCGCGATATGAGTGTTCGCTGCGGCCGCTATTTGTGCCA
>JAQVMI010000464.1 GCA_028703735.1 Candidatus Cloacimonadota bacterium
TCCTTTATAATGATTATTCTCTAATGCTTTGGTAGAATTGAGGGTGATATTGCAGCGAACCGGCAGCCATACAAATGAAGTTAAACCATTTGCAGGTTGTTAGCTTGCAACACAATGACAAAGATATAACGTCTTATTCATAAATTATCACCGACTTCTCTCGATTATATGCCTTATTGTTAAGGCATGATCAACTTTTTCAAGTATTTATTCGCCCAATCTTACGTCAAGAAAATTCTGAAACGCAGCCTGGATTACGAACAGAACATTATATTCAGCTCTCCTTACAAGCCTGGAGTCGATTTCACCATTGATAATCAATTGCTTACCAGTATCTTATCGGTGCAATGGACTTCAGCGTTCCTAAAGCTAAGTATCATCGGGATTTTATAGAGGCTTAGCTGTTAGTGCTGCTGAAGTTCTTGCGTTATATTGGGTTATCCAACCGTTGATAGTTATCCACCACCTCCAGCAAACCTGCTTCCACAGCGCGTTTGATGCTGATGCACGGCAAATCCTGCTGATAGATATCTTCCCGCGATAAAGTGCCAAGGTCTATCCCCGGCTGTGCCGCTGCCAAGGCATACATCAAATGCAGATAGCAATTGCTCCACGTCCATATCTTCACGCCGCGATTCTTACGGGAAGTGGCATAAAGGTAGGCATAGGTGCGGCAATCATACTTAAAATCGTCCGATGGCTGTATTGCGAACAGATTCTTCGCCACCCCCCCCATCTTGTGATGATTCTCCGTTAATGTGGGATACGTGTATTCCCTGGCATACATCCCGCCCGTACGCCGATTGTAACAAAACACCAATTCGCCCGCTTTCCCGCTTATGGGCATCATTCCAAATTGCATCCTGGCTTTCATTGTAGCCTCCTTATAGCTATGGTAATCAACACTTTGAGAGAGCGAAACCAACCGCCTTGGCACTGTATTGGCTCCGGAATATTATCTATCGGGTAACGACACTATAACATCACTTAAACATCATTCTATCATCACTTTACCATCACTCTATCGACATTCTAACTACACTCTCACCTCTATGCACTTTACCATTTCTTAAAGCTCACTCTCTTTGTCAAGTAAATAATGTGTGATAACTACGCCACACTCACGCCCTGATCACGCCACGTTGTGGCAGATTTGCGGCGTGGTCTCGGCATTATAGTGTTTCAATAGTTAGTTTGTCAAGAGAGGGATGATTGGGAGATAAGTTGTATTTGTTAGTGATTTTTGTTGACTGAATTTCAATCTCCACCGTGATGGTCACAAGTGAAATATCAGGATTCAATGTGGAATGAGGCTCTTGCTTTTGGGAGATTGAAATATGGGACAATATGATCAAATACTTGAGTACATTAGTTACTTTGAAGCAAAAAGTAAAGAGTATGGGAGAAGCATGTTTAATCCTGATAGTATGCCCTATTTCGATTATGAAAGCAATCTGACATCTTTTATGCGCTGCATAAGTGAATCAGACTTGATGAGATTAGATTATTTGAGTTACATTGATATATCCAATAATATGCATCTTACTGAAGAAATAGAGAATGCAGATATTGAACTTCTAAAAGCAATGTTTACTTATTTCAATAGGCAGGAACGATTTCAAGAAGGGTTATGGGCAGAAGCAGCCGAAAGTGGAATCATTCTAAGGCTTTTGACGCGACTAAAAGAAATAGTAAATGAAAGACCTAAAGAGGTGATTGAGTGTCAGGATTAAAACTTGGTTGGATTCATATTCTCAATGAGTATCGCAATAAAGTAATATGCGTAATGCATATAGTCACCAATCTGAGAGCAAAGGATGAGCATAGAATTGGTTAAGTTACGGAATCAATACGCACGGACAGGTTTGGAATTGAGACTCTTTGAGATGATTGAACTTAATCCCTGATAATCATGTAAATATGGTGGTTTCTGACCTGCTGTAGAATATAACTTCTTAAAGGAGAACTAATGCCCGTTGAATCCAACAAGAAAGCCGAAGACCAGGTATTGGCTGCAGACGCGAGTGCTGCGTTGAAAGCTTTAATAAGTAGATATAAGCACATCATCCAAAAGCAAGGTATTAGAAACGAGCTTTACAAATGGGAACTCGTTAAACAAAACATGCATAAGCTGGACACCTCAGCATCGGACTTTACTTCCAGACTTATCAGCGTATTGGGCAATAATCTGTTCTACCCAATGTCGATAGCCACGGCAAAGGAAATGGCAGCAAAGAAACCGCAGGAATACAGGCAATGCTATGTGGATTTGTTTAACGAAAACCAGCCCCTTGCCCAAAGAATTGATACCTTTCGAAAAGCTGTAGATGACATTTACCGACCGTTTGGAAACAACAAACCGTCACACCATGACGAAAGAACTATCTCTAACATGCTAACATTTCATGACCCTACTAGTGTCATGTCAAGCTTGACAAGACGTAAGGGGTAGAAATAGTTGTCTCACAAAGTGAGGTGATTATGATTAAGTACAAGATTACGTTATCAAAAGATGAAAGAGCAGAGCTTGAAGCCCTTGT
>JAQVMI010000465.1 GCA_028703735.1 Candidatus Cloacimonadota bacterium
CCGAAGCGTTAATCCCGAACATGGTTGATTTCATTTACGTACAATCTGCATATGTAGCAAGCAGTTTGGTACAAGAGAAGCTTATAGAATTTGGTTTTAACAAACCAATCCACATCAATCCTGATATGTTTTTTCGAGGAGAACAATGATGGTTAAGATCAATATTGGCGACATCCTTTCCAGTACTATGCAGACAAAAGTTAACACAGTGAATTGCGTTGGTGTAATGGGGAAAGGCATTGCTCAACTTTTCAAGCAACAATACCCTGAAATGTACGATGATTATGTAGACAGATGCAAAATAGGGGAAGTTGAGGAAGGTGTTCCTTACTTGTTTCAGGATATATTTGGTAATAAAATTCTGAATTTCCCTACTAAAGCCCATTGGAAGGGTCTGTCTAAGCTTGAGAGTATAATTAAAGGACTGGATATATTTGTTCTAAACTATAAAGAGTGGGGGATCCAGTCTATAGCATTCCCTCCCTTAGGATGTGGTAATGGTGGACTGACATGGCAACAAGTGGGTCCAGTTATGTATCAAAAACTTTCTTTAATAGATATCCCCATTGAGATATATGCCCCCTGGGGAACAGAAAAAAAGTACTTAAGCAAGGATTTTTTGGAGACTGCTCATAGTAACAACATTGCTTCCAAGCATGTTATTAAAGAGATCCCCGAGGGGTGGTTTGCTATCCTGGAAGTCTTGTATCGCTTGGAAAAATTAAAATATACCCCCAGGGTAGGTGCAACTGTTTTTCAAAAGATCTGTTATATGGCAACTCTATCAGGAATCAATACAGGGCTTCAGTTTAAAAAAGGAGCTTATGGTCCCTATTCGCCGGACATACAAAAAATGTACCTGGTATTCGGTAGAGAAAATTTGATCAAGGTTAAGACTATCAACAATATGCAAATGATGGAAACCGGGTTGGAATATCCTGCCTTACAAAATCGACTTAAAGACTCCATGGGTAGATTTGAATTTCAGATTACTCGTCTCGTGGACATTTTCAGTAGGATAAAATCCAGTGAACAGGCTGAAGAAGTCGGAACTATTATGTTTGCTTTGGATGAGCTCACCCATCACGGTGTACATAATCTGATATCTGAACTGGATTTCTATAAGTATGTTTTGAATTGGAAAAAGGCATGGGATAATCCACAAAAGCGAAAATCACTTGCAGCAACAATCAGATACTTGACTTCCCTTGATTGGATACGCCTTGATTTTAGTGATGAACTGCCAGTATAATTAGAAGTGATTGACAATCAGTTGATGTTTAACTGTATACTGATTTTCAATATGCCGCCTGCTTGCCAACTAATGAAATCTATCTCCTGATGATTCCTGGTTTGCCAATACCGGATTGTCTGGTCTGGTTTCACTTAAGTGGAATAAGTGGCTGTGCATCATTTTTTTAATCCCTTATTTCTCTGCTAATCCGGAATCAGATTCCTGATTTGCATGCTTTTTTCCCTGGGTGATGGGTATCTTTCTATTGGCTGTAATTTCGCCAGGGTTCACCATTTTAAGTCTGGAGTCGAACCAGTTTAACTAAATTCCATCGTTAGAGCCATCTGTTTTAGCTGGTTGGACTTCAGCGACTTTAACAATATTGAAATCCACTCCAGTCTTGCAGTGCATCATTTCGCCCTACTATTATAACACAGCAAATATAGCTTGACAACTAAACTACTTTGAAATACAAGGTAACTTGATATTGATAAAGGAGCTCTTATGAAATACCTTATCTGTTTGCTGTTATTCTGCTTCGCGCAGATTTGCAATGCTATTGTAGTCCCATTCTCCAGCGAAATGATCAAAACCGATACAAATCGCATCTCTGGTATGCAGCGCATTTTTCCCGCAGACCAACAAGCACTTGATTTATCCACCGATTGCTGGATTTGGCACGATGGCAAAAACCTCTTTCTATATTGGGAAATGGGGATTGATGATAGCTTCGAGCCTGGTGCTTTTGCCACACGGGATGATGTTCAGGCTTCGGATTATGTGCGGTTGCAGCTAAAGACAATTGCCAACGAAGATTTTGCTTACTATTTTTCTGCCTTTCCGCGTGGCAGTGCTTTTGATGCCATCAGAACAGAAACTTTGCAGGTGGACAAAGCCTGGAATAGCTTTTATGATTGCACGTCTTCTTACAACGAAAGCTTGTGGACAGTAGTGATGACAATCCCCTTCCGCGATCTCAGATTTGAGGGAACGCCTCCCTATCAATGGTCATTCGGTTTAGCTCGCCAGGTTCAGGATACCAATTCCTCTTATTCCAATCCATTTTCGCCATTAGCAAACCGTACTCCCCGCCAGTATTTTGATTCGTTTGAGCCCCTTATTATAAACGAAAAAATTGATAGTCCCAAAAGCTTTTACGCAATTCCTTACTTTTACAAGTCTTACGATTTTTTAACCGAAGAGGATAGCTTCGTTCCCAAACATGTGGGGTTAAATCTGGTTTATCGTCCCAGCACCAATTCTTCGGTAAAGGTGGCTTTTAAT
>JAQVMI010000466.1 GCA_028703735.1 Candidatus Cloacimonadota bacterium
TGCAATACATAAATCAAGTTCGTCCTGTGCTATTGAAACTGAAGCAATCCGAATATCTCTTTCTAAACCATCGCGGTGGAAAAATGAGCCGGATGGGCTTTTGGAAAATTCTGCGGAAAACAGTTATTGAAGCTGGTATTAAAAAGGAAGTGACTCCTCATACTTTTAGGCACAGTTTTGCCACTCATTTATTGGAAGCAGGCGTCAATTTAAGAATTGTACAGGCATTATTAGGGCATTCAAGCATCGATACAACTCAGATTTATACCCATGTGGATATGAGACGTTTAATTGAAACCCACACATTATACCATCCCAGATCGTAAAATAATGTATATCAGGAGATAAAAATGAAAAGACTCGAATCTAATGCAGCAATCTTGCTTATTGTTTTGGTGCTGTTTAGCCTTATTGGTTGCAAAAAGAAAGTTCAATCCAATCAGTTGGAAAAGATCAATATTACTTTGGATTGGACTCCTAACACCAATCACACCGGTATTTATGTAGCTCAGGAAATGGGGTACTTTACCCAAGCAGGTTTGGAAGTAGAAATCCTGCAACCAGGGCAGGGGGTTACAGATCAGATTGTAGCTACAGGTAAAAGTGATTTTGGGGTTAGTTATCAGGAAAATGTTATCCGTGCCCGCAGCGAAAACATTCCTTTGGTTTCCATAGCGGCAGTAATTCAGCACAATACTTCAGGATTTGCCTCGCTTAAGGAATCCGGAATTGTTACGCCAAAGGATTTTGAAGGGAAACGTTATGGCTCGTGGGATTCACCCTCGGAGCAGGCAATACTGAAAACAGTGATGAAGAACAGTAAGGCAGATTTTACCACTGTAAAGGTGGTTTCCGGTGTTTATGATTTCTTTTCCACCATTGGCAAGGATGCAGATTTTGAATGGATATATTTTGGATGGGATGCAGTGGAAGCTAAGCGCAGGGGAATAGAGATAAATTACATTGCGTTGAAAGACCTCGATCCTGCTTTTGATTACTATACACCGGTTATTGTTACCAGCGAAAAGCTTCTGCTTAACCGACCCGAAACAGCGAAGAAATTTATGGCAGCATTATCTAAAGGCTATGAATACTGCATAAACGATCCGCAAGGTGCTGCAAACATTCTTATGAAACATGTTCCAGAGCTTAACTCTACGCAAGTGCGTATGAGTATGGAATTTTTAGCAAAAGAATACAAAGCAGATGCACCCAAATGGGGCTTTCAGAAACAGGAAGTATGGCAGCGATTTATAGACTGGATGTATTTGGAACGCCTTATACCACTTAGTGTGGATGGCAGCAAATCCTTTACTAACGATTACCTGCCCTGATAGGCAATGGAAACCAGAAGTAAAAGCCTCTTATCAGCAGAAGGGATACGTAAGTCTTTTCTGTTTCGTGGAAGCGTATCTACAGTGCTGGATAATGTGAACTTCAGCATTGAAGAAGGTGAATTCGTAAGCATTATTGGACCAAGCGGTTGTGGAAAAAGCACTTTTCTGGAACTTTTAGCTGGAATCACTTTGCCAGATAAAGGGGTCATTCGTTCTTATGGAGCAGATATCACCGGCAAAACCGGTATTCTTGGCTATATGCCTCAAGATGATTTGTTGTTTCCCTGGCTTAACACATTGCAAAACATTTTGCTCCCTGTAAAAGTGAAGGGTAGGAACACTTCACAGGCAACAAAGCAGATAGAAGCATTGCTTCCTTTGTTTGGTTTGCAAAACCATATAGGATACCACCCTCATCAGCTTTCCGGAGGGCTGAAACAAAGGGTTGCCTTACTTAGAACATATATGAACAGCACCAAAGTATTGCTGTTAGATGAACCACTTGCCAATCTGGATTCATTAACCAGGTCTCAACTACAAACCTGGCTAAAAACCATTGTTGAGACATTAAAGCTAACGGTGATTTTAGTAACTCACGATATAGACGAAGCTATACTTCTCTCCAATCGCATAGAGTTGATGAGCAAGAATCCGGGTAATTTCACCCGAAGCATAAAGGTTCCAGTGCAAACAGCTTTGGAAGATTCTTTACAGATAGAGCTAAAAAACATCATTAAAGCTGAATTCCTGGAGTTGTAGAGCAGCTTCTCTAATTCTTACCCTCTATGCTGGCTCAGTTTTTTGTAAGCAGGTTATACAGAATTCTGCCCAAAAGCAACAGTAAGGCAAGAATGAATACTTTTCTGATTAGCTTGTTACCTTTTAAGATCACCAGTTTCGAGCCAAGAATATTGCCAGTAATTCCACAGATAGCTCCGGGAATGGCAAGGGGTAAGAATATATTGCCTGATATAGCAAAAGTGATAAGAGCTGCCACATTTGATGCCAAATTCACCACCTTGGTGTTTCCATTGGCTGTTACAAAATCATAGTGCATCAATGAAGCGTAAATTAGAATCAGAAATGTGCCGGTTCCCGGACCAAAAAAACCATCATAGAAGCCTATGGCTAATCCAGCAATGCTACCAAGCATAATTCTGTATCCCAGGCGTAATAAATGAGCTTGACTGCTGAACCCC
>JAQVMI010000467.1 GCA_028703735.1 Candidatus Cloacimonadota bacterium
AGAAATAGTCCAGCCGATTTAATTCTGCACATCGTAAGTGCACACGCCTCGTGTGCAGGACAGTCGGGGCGACTGTTATTACGAATATATGCCTTTTGATGCAGAAATAGTCCAGCCAATTTAATTCTGCACATCGTAAGTGCACACGCCTCGTGTGTAGGACAGTCGGGGCGACTGTTATTACGATTATATGCCTTTTGATGCAGCCGATTTAATTCTGCTTGACAGCTACAAGAGTTTAGCAGACAAGGGAAACACTAATATATACTGAGAGGAAGGATATAATGAAACAACAAATTGCCATCATTTGTGTAATCGGATTGTTGTTGTTACCTGTAATTGCACAAGCGCGCAGCTTTGCCCGTTGGCATACATCCATGGGTAGTTTTACCGCAGAACTTTACGATGAAATTGTTCCCATAACCGCTAATAACTTCATCGATCTTGCTAATAGTGGTTTTTATAATAACCTTATCTTCCATCGGGTAGTGGCAGGATTTGTAATCCAGGATGGATGTCCTTTGGGCACAGGTTATGGTGGTCCCGGATACACAATTCCCGATGAGATCAGTCCTTTATTGAACCATAATCAGGCTGGCATATTGGCAATGGCACGCACTTCTGCCCCTAATAGTGCAGGAAGTCAGTACTATTTCACCCTTGCTCCCACCCCAAATTTGAATGGTAATTATGCCGTTTTTGGCAAGATAATTCAAGGTTTGGAAAATGTGATGGCAATTGGCTCTGTTCCTGTAGGTGCTAACGACCGCCCCATAACCCCTGTGAATATCTATCAGCTACGCATTCTGGATTTGCATGTGGCAAACATCTTTCCCGATCCCAGCGAAACACAATATGCAACCACCGGAACAGCTATGATGTTTATGGTAGAGGCTTATGCACAAACAGCGCAACTAAGCTATAATTGGTATATAGACGAAGTGCTTCAAACCGGACAGAATGATTTTCTTTATGAACCGGTGATTTCTGTAAGTGGCAATCATACTCTGCGTTGCAACATCGTTTCCTCGGATAGTATAGCTCATGATATCACGTGGAATATTCAGGTGAGCACAGAAAATCAGGATGAAGTTGTGGCACTTCAGCCATCTCTGGTGTGCTATCCAAACCCCTTTCAGAATAATCTGGAGCTAAGCTACAGCCTGAAAGAGCCTTCGGAACTTGCCTTTGATATTTATAACCTGAAAGGGCAGAAAGTGCGAAGCATAAAGCTTGGGACTAAATACACAGGAACTGGCAGTTTTACCTGGGATACCAAAGATGACAAAGGATTGGATTGTCCTGCCGGCGTTTATCTGGTTCGCATGCAAGCAGGCAAGAGAACCATTCTTAGCAAAAACATCCTTGTAAGGTAAGAAATCCGCCTTCTTACTCAGTTTCCACAATTATACTTCAAAATCGTACTTGCACACGCCACGTGTGCAGACAGCCGAGGCGGCTGTCATTACGAAGCGTGATTTGTATAGGCTATGCCTCTTTATATAATCGTACTTGCACACGCCTCGTGTGCAGACAGCCGAGGGCGGCTGTAGTTACGAAAATGACACTGCATGATCGTTCTTGTACGTACCTCGTGTGCAGACAGCCGAGGCGGCTGTCATTACGAAGCGTGATTTGTATAAGCTATGCCTCTTTATAAGCTATCCAGGCTTTGAAATCCTGAGGAAGGCGTGAAAATCCTGCTTTTTCGTAAATCTTGATTGCTGCCGGATGATCGGAATAAAGGTAAAGATAATTATCGCTTATTCCACGATGGTAGTTTATTAAATGATGTATCATAGCTCCGGCAAAACCTTTGCCACGAAACTTGTCCCGGGTGAAAACATCATCCACTCTGCTATAGCCTGCAAAAACACTAACCGAAGCCAAGGAAGCTAATTCACCCTCTACATATCCACCCAAAAGGTGATACGAGGGGTGTAAAAGATGTCGCTCTACCACTTTTATTGTCCAATCACCTCCATATTCCAGAGCAATAGCTTCCATCAGCTCCACATTCAAATTTCGTATGCGCTCGATATGCAAATCAGACGATTCCTTCAGGCTGCTTTCGTGATCGTGCAAAAAATACTCGTCATCTTTGAACTCCAGAATGAAGCCATGCTTGTCCAAAGCAGGAGCAATCTGCTCATAATCATTAGCTTTAAGGGCGGTGTAAATCCGTGGAGGAATACCCTTGCTCTTGTAAAAAGATTCGATATCGCGCACCGAACTTTCCACTCCGATAAAATCTGTAATAACTGCATGATTGCTGTCGTGTGAGGCTTTGTTACCCTCATTCCAAAAAATTAACCCATAGTTTTTGTTGACCATCGTGGAAAACCGCTGGGGAAACCGCAGCTCCGTATCGACCAACCTCTTCATGTTAAAAGGTATAGGCATAGCTCCTTCCTTACTCACATAGTATATTTACACAATAATTTAATGCAGTTTAACAGCTTGGCAACTTTGAAGTGTGACAAACTCTGTAAAAAAGCATATACACCTCAAACTGGCTTGATTCTTGCATCCTCA
>JAQVMI010000468.1 GCA_028703735.1 Candidatus Cloacimonadota bacterium
GGGTAACGTTTGCAATTCCTGCCTGGAAGTTCCTGGCTGCAATCACCTTATCCAGAAGTTCCTTGGGAAGCTGCTCTCCGGTTTGATAGTGTTTGGCAAACAGATTCAAGGCTTCTTCTTCCAACAGCCAGTTTTCCATGATCTGAGATGGAAGCTCCACAAAATCCCACATCACACTTGTGCCCGAAAGTCCTTTGTAATAACCATCGGCAAGCAAAGAATGAAGCGCATGACCAAATTCGTGGAATATGGTGCGGGATTCATTTAAGGTAAGCAGGGAAGGCTGACCATCCGTGGAGGGAGTTAAAGAAGCCACAATGCTTACTGTGGGACGACGCATGCCATCTTTGAACAAACCCTGGTCCTGGAAAGAAGTTTTCCAGGCTCCGCCACGTTTGGTTTCCCGCGGGAATAAATCCATATACATCAAACCCAGGTAACTATCATCTTTATCATGCACTTCCCAAGTGGTGACATCAGGATGATAAACAGGGATATCAAAAACCTGTTTAACCTTAATGCCATATATCTTATTCGCCACTACAAATAAGCCTTCCACCACGTTTTCCACCTTGAACCAAGGACGCAGCTCTTCAGGATCGTAAGCATAAAGTTTTTCTTTTAGTTTATTGGAATAATACCCCAAATCCCAGGGCATCAATTCTTCTATTCCATCTATATCGCGGGCAAAGCTACGAACTTCATCCACTTCTTTTAAGGCTGCGGGATAGGCAACTGTGTAAATCTTTTCCAAAAATTCGCTTGCTGTAGCAAAGGATTCTGCCATACGATCTGCCAAAACATAATCTGCATGATTGCTGTAGCCCAATAGCTTGGCTCTTTCTGCACGCAGCAATAAAGTCTGCTTTATCAGCTCCTGATTGTCAAATTCATCATTGAAGGCGCGTGAGCTATAGGCTTTCTGCACTTTCTCCCGAATCTCACGGTTTTTGCAATAGGTTAAAACTGGGGTTAAGCTGGATGGTTGCAAAGTGAAAAGCCAGCCGCTTTCCTTGCCTTTTTTCCTGGCATCAAATGCAGCAGCTTTTAGGGAGTTTTCCGGAATTCCATCCACATCCTTGGGATCGATAATATGCAATTCCCATTTATTGGTTGCATTCAGCACGTTGTCACTAAACTTGGGGCTAAGCTGAGAAGATTCCATCTGGATTTCGGTGAAACGTTTTTTATCCTGCTCTGCAAGCTGAGCACCACCTCTGATAAAATTGGAATAGGTGCGCTCTATCAAGCGATAGCGTTCTGCCTGTTTCAGGGCTTCTTTATTGGTAAGATCAGCCGGGATAACGGGTTCTGGCTTTCCGGCAACTTCTGCATCATAAACACTTTTCACCCGCTGAAAAATAAGGGGATCGGTAGAAATACTGCTGCCAAATTCTGCCAGCATGGGTGAAATCTGCTGTGCAAGAGCCTTGAATTCTGCATCGGATTCGGCAGATAAAAGGTTAAAATATATCCCTGCCACATAATCTAACAGTTCTCCATTTTGCTCTAAAGCCAAAATGGTGTTTTCGAAGCTGGGAGATTCAGCATTATTCTTTAGCTGTTCAATTTCATCCTTTGCTTCTGCCAGGGCTATTTCTATTGCAGGAAGAAAATGTGCAGTTTCAAACTCGGGAAAGGGGATCGCTTTAAGGCGATGGTTATTGCTGCTTTTCAGCAGTGGGTTTTGGTTTTCCATGATAAATCCTTAGTAGTTAATTATACTTATTTAACCAGAATAATTATGGAGTAAAATTGGTCAATCAGTTTCTGATTATACAGAATATTTCTGTTTCTATCATGCTTATTTATGAAGCAGTTAGCTTATTTATCTTGACAGAATAAGCGCTTTCGCTTTCTTGAACATCATTAAGATGAAATCAAAAGGAATACCTGCTAACCGGTTACATGTTATAAGATTAATAATTGGTTGCAGTTTAGATAAAGTATTATAATATAATGATCTGGCGGTAATTTGCTCTTTGCTCCGCCTAATAAATGTGCTAAAGCGCGGATAGTGATTTTTCCGGCTTTAGCAGCCGGATTTTTTTTTGAAATATCAAAAGCCTTACAAAGCAGCACCATATAGACAAAGAGCTACTTTTATTAAGGCAACACAGGAGAACACATGACTGCATTACATGCAATGGACAAGCCGGATAAAAGCGGATATATCTTCACTTCCGAATCCGTTTCCGAAGGGCATCCAGACAAGGTTTGCGATCAGATTTCAGACGCAATTCTGGATGCATTTTTAAGTGCCGATCCACGTTCAAGGGTAGCCTGCGAAACTTTGGCAACCGAAAACAGGATTATCCTTGCCGGAGAGATTTCCTCCAAAGCAAACATAGATGTGGAACCAATTGTTAGAGAAGTTATTAAGCAGATAGGCTACACAAATCCTAACATGGGCTTCGATCATAATTGCACAATAAATAACTACCTGCATGCACAGGAAACAGCCTTAGAAGAAAATACCGGTGCAGGAGATCAGGGTTTGATGTTTGGCTATGCTTGTTCGCAAACC
>JAQVMI010000469.1 GCA_028703735.1 Candidatus Cloacimonadota bacterium
GACGCTGAAGTCCATGACGACGCTAAAATATAGGTAACAATAAAGATAGGTAAGTCGTCATCGACTCCAGCGTAGCGGAGCTTTCCGAAGCTCCGTAATCCTGTAGCATCGGAATGCTACGCTACAAAGTTTCGTAGCATCGTGGTGCATCAGGTCATGTCTTATAAACCACAGTGTAAATTTCGGGGTTTAGCAAGCCCTGAACTTTGTGGCTATATACCAATCCCTAAATACACGCTGCGTTTTGCATCCAGCCAGGATTGGTGTATTTCGGCATTGATATGCACCGATCTCCAGCGGAATTTCAGCCCGGCAAAGGCTTGATTATCTTCACTTGTGGCAACCATTATTCCATCAGGATCGCTTAGTTCGTCCTCGGGAGTAATAAGGGTATGCAAACTTTGCCAGCTTTGTAAGCCTGCTTCCAGGCGTAGAGCTTTGAATTTCCAGGTTATCACGTTCTCCCAGAAAAAGCTGTTATTCTCCGATTTTAGCTTATCTTCGTGGTGATAGCGGAAAAGCACGGTTAGTTCAAAATTCTTGTTAATATCCTGATTTATCTGCAGTTTACCTCTAAGATGCGTGGGTAAGGTATTGGTGTAAGAATCATATTCTTCTGCCACAATTTCCTTATCCAGACGGGTTAGCTGTGCATGCACCCGGGTATATTCCGGCTTATAGGTAACAGAAACAATGCTGCGTGAACGCCAGGATGAGGTTTGCAGGCTGTTTATCCTGCGCAAAAGTGCATAAGCCAATCCCAGATTCAGGTTATCCGTTACAGGGAAATCCATCAGCCAGGATAATTCCTGACGTTCTCCCCCATTACTTAGCAGAAAGGGTTTTGCTGCATAAGCGGGGATTTGCAGATTTCGGTGATAAGAAAAGCCCAGGCTTTGCTCCACACGTGGAAGACTAAAAGCGGCAATAGCCTTTATTACGCCATCACCTTCCACCAGAGCTGCTTCGCCAGATACCTCGGCAATTTTGCTTTTTACGGTTCCTGCAAGGCTGATTGCTTCCAGATCGCGGGTGTATTGAGGATTTACAAAGGAGTTTTCGTAGCCCTGCCAATATGCCATAGCACCCAGGGCAAAAGTTGGCTGCCGATATTCCACTCCTCCGCTTACAAGGCGTTCTTGCACACGCTTCAGATCTTCTTTGCGCCGTGAAAGCAGGTAGGATATTTGGTTATCATCTGTCAATTGGGCAAAGCGTTCTTCCTGAGCTGCCATAAGGTAAAGATAAATATCGCTTCTACCCATTACCATGGAAACACCCAAGGGAGACATATACAGAGGATGGGGAGATTTTTCCACATTAAACAGCTCGTTTGCTGCGGTGCTTTTCTTTAGCACTGCTCCACAACCCCATTCTGGTCTGTAACTGCCTATATGAATCTCTTTAATTTCGTTTTTGGGTGTAATGCGTGAAAGGATAAAATTTCCCAAAAGGGGTCCTTCATCTGTGGTGTAAAGGTTTCCATAAAACAGAATATCACCCTCTTTGGCTTTCAGCGAAAGCAAGGCATCCTTGTAGTTATCCGAAAAATGAAAACGGCTGTTTATGCCTATGTTGTGATTCGGAAAATCCAGTTCTTCATACAGTTTTTTTAGCCAGTTATCCTGTAGTAAATCAGATTGCACTTCCGGAAGTTCTTCCAGTTCTGCCCAAAGGCTTTGCACACTAAGCAACAGAATAAGCACCAAGAGACAATTGATAATCTTCACCATGAAACCTCCAAATCGATACTATGGGTTAAATCCAATTCCGTATGGCTGCGAATGCCATATAATAAAGATACCTTTCCGGTATCAAACTTTGCACCTATTCCCACACGGGCAGGCTCGCTCTGCCAGGAACTTAGCAATATAAAAGCAGGGACAATTTGATAATTGGTGGCAAAAGCATAACAGCCATCTCCATCCCTGCGCCAGGTATAAGCCGTGCTTACAGAGGCTGAATCACTTAGCCTGGATAAAGCTGATACCACAAATGCTGCGTTATCTGTCCAAACACGTAAGTAGCGAAGCTCAAGTCCATAATTGCTACCCTGAACCTTTATGGCAGTATCATTATCCCAGCTAAACCAGCTTTCCTTGCCAATCTTCTCGTAAACAAGATGCTGTGTGGCACCCAAAACCATGTATGGCAGATTAAAGGCAATGCACAAGTATTCATCCTGCCACCGGTAATCCGGGTGATTGAGGTAATTTATCCCGCTGGCTACCATAACCTTTTGCACCGGAAAAGCAGTGTGCAAGCCATAGATTGTGCTTGCGGAAACATTAAAGGGTTTATGCCAGGTTGCAGCAATGCCGGTACTATTTAGCACAGGAGACAAGGTGTAATCCGCAACCGAACTGGAAAGAGAGGTTATTCCGGATAAGCTATTAGCAGAGGCAGAATACTCCGAAAGAACCGCCAGTAATGGGGTGCTGAAGCCAAAAACAAACATTAAAGCCATAAACAATCTCATGGTATCTGTAAACGTGCTATTGCTTCCGCCATTGCGGATAGTTACC
>JAQVMI010000470.1 GCA_028703735.1 Candidatus Cloacimonadota bacterium
GTAACATTGCCCACATCCAGGCGATCTGCCATATTTGTAGGCGGATTGTCTGTTCCAAAGCTAATGTAGTAACCTGTAGGTGAGCCACTACCAAGCTGCCAGCCAAGGCTGCTGCTTGTTGCCACGTTTATCTGAGAATCAGCAGGATTGGGGTTTATTACGGTTGCAGAGATCACACCCTTCAGTGCAAAATCATCAATCGCAATCCCAAGACCGCTGGAGTCTGCACCATAGGCACGTATCAAGATGTATTGCGTGCCGGTAACTGTGCCGGCAAAGGTGGCTGCTGCCTGGGCATAAGTGGTGTAGTTTGTGATATTCTCGTTCAGGTAAATCAGAGTTTTGGGATCATCGGGATTGGAGGAACTGCTTACATAAACTGCAATTTTGCCTGTTCCGGATTGGCTTGTCCGCCTGAACTTAAACGACACCTGATAATTCCTCCCGGAAGTTAAAGCTATCCCACGCGTTATCGCCCAATCGTTAATATTGGGATTAAAAGATCCCTGGGTTACACTGAAAACTCTTGTCCCGCTGGGAGGCTGAGAGGATGAGGTTATTTTCCAGTCTTGGGAGTCGTTATTCGCGTTCAGGACTGACCACCCCGGAGGATATGACATGCCATCATGCTCGAAATCCTCCAGATAGGGCAAGCTGGTAATGGGGCTGAGAGCAGTGGTGGTAAACGAATACACCTGGGGAGAAAAGCCGCTGCCATAATCATCAAAGGGTTCCACCTTCCAGTAGTAACGCATGTTAGAGCCCAGGTTTCGTGTAACAGTGTATGAGTTCACATTACCCAACAACGCATTATTTGTTATGTTTGAGGGGGGATTATTCGTCCCCAGGGAAATCCTGTAGCCTGTGGGAGCTGTTCCAGATCTCTGCCAGGATAAAACCGGATTATTAGCAACGTTTATGGCATCGTTAACTGGATTGGGATCGCTAACCATTGCCTGGCAGTGACGTTCAAACTTAATATTGTCGATAAAGATGCTGTTTCCATTTCCGCTTATGGCTTTCAGGATGATGTAATAGTTCCCGTTTGCAGGGGGGCTGAATTGGAAATCATACCGGTTCCAGCCACTTATAGCACCGGTGGGAGCAAGCGAGAGGCTGCGATTTACTGTTCCCAACAAAACCGGAGAACCGGAAAGGCTATTTACTGTATTCCTATATACTTCAATCCTGTCTGCAGAGGCGGAATAGCCTGAATCCCTGTGCATCATGAAGCTAACAGAATAGCGGGCTACGCTTGCTTGCTCAACCAACAGCTTGGGAAATGCATAATAGGCAGAATTTCCACTGGCATTACCACGGCAATTGTAGCTAAGCATATATCTGCGCGAATAGGCAGTGCAGGTTGGGTTTGTCCCGTTCTCAATCCTTTCAAAAACAGTCGATCCCACAATCGCAGCATTGGTGGAGCTTATGGTGGGGAAGCTGCCATAATCAAAGTTTTCTTCTATGGGGTTGCTATCGAATGAATAATGAAAAGGACCGCTAAAGAAGCTGATAGTTTCTCCTGCCGTACCAATATTCAGTAGGGACACTCCTCCGGGATTTCCGGTCTGAAGTATGCAAGCAGGATTAGTGTTATCGTTGAATACCGTGCGCCCCAGATCAGCCGAGAATGCCGCTTGCCCAATATTACCGTTTGAGGCTGCTGAGCCACCGGGTCTAAATACATAAAGCTCGTCTGGAGGTCCATCCGCGTTTCCATTTCCACAAGTGGTATCCACACGCCACACCAGCAATCCGGAATCATATAAACCGCTTTCAAATAATCCTGTTTTGCGCCTGTATTCCACCACGAAATACTCGTCCGAGGAATTGGGTGAGGGAATTCTGAAGGCATTACCAGTAGGAGACGTAAGTGGATTAAGCGTATTCACTTGATCCGTAGCTACATAAGGAATTTCATTTATCCAGCCAAGATACTTCCATTTGGTGAAAGCACTGGGATGTTGTGGATGCCATGCGTTGGATGCCATTAAGTCCCATGATCCCACCGGGTTTAAGCCATCATCATTATAGTGATAATAATCCGGTGCGCCAAAGGTATGAGTCATTTCATGGGCAAATACGGATACTGAGCTCATATTTTCCACAGCCATATTGTAGCTGCCGATAGTTTTTGTTCCCAAGGTTAGCCCCAGGCTTCCCATAGAGCTTTTATGAGGCCACAGCAGATCTGCCCAGGCAGTTGTGCTTCCCTGCACAAAAAACACTACGTTGTCCACATAACCATCGTTATTGGCATCCAGATTTACCCCCGGAGGCAGCATGGAACTTACATGGTTCACTGCCCTGGTATATAGGCCGGAGGCTCTTGTCCAACTATTTCCGGATGTGTAACCATTTTCGTTGGTTGTAGCATTGTAAGGACAATAAAAGCTGCGGGGATTGATGTCCTGATAGGAAACAATGGTAGAGCCTGTTTGGGTGGGCAAAAGAATGGAATTTACCGTTACAATGCCGTAGGAGGCTTCGGTGAAAAAGTTCTTCAGACTGGGAAAAGT
>JAQVMI010000044.1 GCA_028703735.1 Candidatus Cloacimonadota bacterium
GGTCAATTGGCTGAAAGATGGAGGATTCATAGATGTTAAACACAAGCCAACAGAATTATTCGTGACGCTAAAAAAATATGGTTCCTTTGAGTTTGCTACTCTTATTCTTTGGCTTAATCTGTGTAGTAACTCAAGTATATGTAATTGGTATTCTCAGTTGGAGATTGGTAAATACTCTAGAGATGATCTTGAGTGTTTACTTCAGGCAGAATTTTCAAATATTACATCCCGATCTCGCAGTAATGCTCTATCTTCATTGTTAGGAACACTCAAATCTACTTTGTTAAGCTCGTATTTTTGTATGTGCACTTTGGGGATAGTCGGCAAAAATATTAAATCGCTTAGCAAAAGTAACTCACAGAATGTTGAACCAACAGCCCTATTGTATAGTATCTATCAGTTTGCGATGGCTATCGGAAGCTACAGTTTTACTTTGTCTCAACTAATAGATAGAAATGATAAAACCGCATCGATACACGAACTCGGGATTAACGAATCTCAAATTAAAAAAATGCTTCTTGGATTACAAGAGCATCGATCTCGGTTAGTCCGAGTTGAATTCAATGCGAACCTGGACAATATATTTATCAATAAAGACTACACAGCCACGGAGGCATTAAAAGCATACCTGGAGGGTAAATAGAATGAATACATACAAGGAAATCATTGGCTTAAAGAAGCATTATTGTCCATATTATGATCTTCTCAATGAGGGGGGTGATTATTGGAAGTCTTTTATTCCTACATCTCAATTCCATCAATTACTAAGCTCTACCTTGGATTGTTTGGAGGGAAAAGAGCTATCATTGTGGCTCCAGGGTGCTTATGGCACGGGGAAAAGCCATGCAACAGGTTTCTTAAAGCATCTATTATACTTGCCCATGGAAGATATTTCCGAGATAATAGAGAACTTCCATGATATTCAACTGAAACACAGGCTAAGACAATTTCGTGAAAAGAACACAATCTTCCCAGTTGTAATGTATGGTGCAGACAAAATCACCAATCAGATCGATTTTGGGCTACAGCTTGAAATTGGCGTCCGCAGAGCATTTAAAACTGCCGGAATTGACCTTTCCACATATACGGACTTTGATGAGTATATAGAGGCAATTGAGGGTGATAGATCAAACTATTGGGATATCCTTATTGAAGAAGAGCTTGAAGTGCGTGAACTTGTTAAAAGCAAGGAGCAATTGATACAAAAATTACGCTCTTTGGATCAGGATGTCTTTATTGCCCTACGAGATGCGCTTAACAGAAAGAATCGCCCCATTTCTGTAAGAGACATCGTTAAATGGTTGGCTGATGTTTCAAAACAACTTAACGAAAGCGGGTTAGCCAGCCAAATGATTATCTATTGGGACGAGTTTACAACGGTGTTAGATAAAAACAGCTCGGATATCCATGAACATATTCAGAGGATCGCCGAAGCATCCAGTTGGAGTGGGGTTCATTTGTATTTAATAAGCCATAGGACTGTGATCCAGGGGACGAAGAAAGAGGACCGGAATAAACTGCTTGGACGATTTAAAGATGTAACCTATGAGATGTCTGACATTACTACCTATCTCTTGATGGCTCATGCAATTCAAAAATTAGACTATGATTCCTGGAATCTATATCGCAATAAGCAAAACAAAAAGATAGCTACTGTGATAGAACAGATAGGGCAGAATGAAGCTGAGGCAAGCTTAGAAGATATCCGGGATTTGTATCCAATACACCCATATACTGCACATATCTCTTCTTACATTGCTAGAGTGATGGGATCAACCGAGCGGAGTATCTTTAACTTCTTAAATGATAGCAAATCCGGCTTTATGCACTTTATCAATAAGTTCCCAGGAGAAGATAGAATAGAGTACTTAACTGTTGATTACATATATGATTTCTTCCAGAAGGTATTTGAAGAACAAAACGATCCTTTCTTCACCAGTGTATTACAGAAAATGCTCTTCAATGAAAAAGCCTTGCAAAAACAGAATAAACTGTACCCTAAAATCATGAAGGCTATTCTGATAATGAATATTGCCCATCACAAGATAAATGTAGGATCAGAGAATAACCGTCTGGTTATTCCAGACGAGGTTAACCTACGATATGCTCTTGCAGGAACACATTTAGAAGAAGATATATCCGGATTTCTTAGCTATATTGACGAAAAAAAGATCATTATTAAAGACCATAATGCAAGATATATCGTTGATGCTGCAAATTACGATCAGAGTGAGATTGTGGAATGGATAAATAAGAATAGAGGAAAGTTCAAATACATTGAAGAAGTATTTATAAAAGAATACCAGAATTCCTTGTTTGAACCATTAATGATGTCTCATCGTCGCCAAGATACTACAGTTGCTGTACTTTTGGATGCTGATTATCCTCAGCACCTGATAAAACAAAGGCTTTCCAAAGAAATGAAGAATGATTATCGTCTTCATTTCGCCCTGTTTATTGCTAAGAATCTTGATGAGCAGGCAAAAATTTTGGATGCGATACCAGATATTGCCCAAAGTACAGATGAGGTAACTTGCTATTTGGTAATGGATCAGTTGTTTACTGATGATGATTTGGATAGATATCTTGATTTCAAATCCAGAGCTGAAGTTGCCCATAACAAACATAATAGTGAAGCTGAGGAGACAGCCAGAAAAAATACTGCGGGACACCTAAATCAGTGGATAGTTAAAGCAGTTAAGCATGGGCTTATAACTTGGTTTGTACAAGATAAAGAATCTAAACTGATAAAAGGGAAATGCAATTATGCGGATTTCTATAGAGTGATTAATAAGGAAATAAGCCAGCTTGTTTTTTACAATAGCTTCGATGTGCTATACCCCCGGATGAATGTAGAGACTGCTTGGAAAAGCACAATGGCTGTTAAAACTGCTGAGTACTTCCTTACATGTACCAATTACATTGAGTTAAGCCAGAAGGTAAAATCTGGACCGATGGGCATCTCTCTTGATATACTTGCTGATAGAAATGGAGGGATCTTGGTGAATGAAAAACTGAAAATAATAAATAATCTTCCCGAGCATCCTTTAATGATTATGATTCAAAAACTGGAAAACCGTTTTCACGGTAAGGATGAAGTGAACTTAGCGGAAGTATTTGAGTTTTTATTCAAGCCTCCTTATGGTATTTACCCCAACCACATTTTTATGGCTGCCTTAGGCTATATTTTTAGAAGATACATTGGGAAGCTGTACTCAGTTAAAACGGGTGAGCTTTTAACTGAAATAAACCTTAGTGAGATGATTGAAAAGATCTATAAATACTTTTGTCATGATAGGTTTGCGTTAAAGCCTGACCTTTGGGTACGGATCGGTTCAGAAAACGAAAATCAGCTTGTTAGATTATTGGAAGAGATGTTTGAGTTACCTGATTGCAATAGCATTGTCGATACAAGGCTAAAGCTGGCTGACTGGCTAAAAAGCAATATGGCTATGCCACTATGGTTATTGAAGTACTCAAACACGGTTAACGATGATATCCTGATTGGTCTTGATATTATTACATCTAAGATTCTCGATTTGAGGGCTACAGATGCCAGAATATCACCAACAGAGTTTAAGGATATTTATAACGAGATTGCAAGAGTAAAAGCTCCCTTGATGACAATGTTAAAAAGCATTGATGATAATAGGCGAAAATCACTGTTTAAGTCATTCATATCTAAAGAGATTGAGAAGGTTAGTGCGACTTATAATGATGAATACTACAATGATCTTATGGGATATTTGGTTAAAAATCTACAGTTAGACCCGATTTATTGGGAAGAAGAAAGAGTAATTTCCAAAATCAAAGACTGGTACATCGACATAATTACGCCTGAAGAACCACCAATAATCACTCCAATTTCTGATAAAAAATCCGACACCGCGATGCCAACAAGCTCACAGCATCGGAAAGCACTTGACGAGGTTGTAACGATGATAGATGAGTACGATGGAGATGTAAAATTTCTTTTGATAAGGTTAATCAAGCAAGATGACAGAATTTTGAATGTGGTATTTGATATCTTGTCTGGAAATCAAAATGATTGAATTTAGTAAGCTGGAATCGCTAATCGCAGAAGTTGCTACCGATACACAAGTCGAAAGCGGTGCTCAAGGTAGATATCCTGTTAGAGTAATATTGCTTGATGACTTCTATCATTATATGTCCTTGATTAATAAACTAAATGTAAGGCAAATCGACTTATCAGAATTGTTGGAATCCGAAGATTCATGGTTTGGTCTTAGCTCATTATGTGATTTAGTTAATAACATTACTGAGAGTGCAGTTCTATATCCCGTATCAGAAGTTCTAAGATTCTATTCGAAGGATAAGCTATCTGGTTTCTTTAGCAGTGTGTTACTAAAACAAAACACACACGATTGTAGGATTTATCTACCCATCGTTGGGCTTCAAGACAGATTCTATCAGTTTTGGAATACTTTCAACAGAAAAGCTGAAGGACCACCTGTATGGTACTTGAATACACCTGCGGATTATCAAAAAACCATCACAGTATATACTTGCGATTCAAGTATTGAAAGCTGTATTTCTACAATTTCAAACAATAGGGACTGGCTGCAATACTGGAGAACCGAAAGGGCAACCCCAATCATTACTAAAACCCCATCTCTCAAACTCAGATGGGATGAGTTTTTGCCAAACGGTTGTTTTGAAAAAGAGAACCTTGATACACCCAGGGATTTGCTCCAGAAGATTCATCGCCTTGAATTTACAAAACCTTTCTTAGCATCTGAACTGAATCTTTGGAATAGAATGTTAGGTGAATTTGAAAAGGAAAGAGATAGGATAGGACTGTATCCAATTGAGTTTTTAGAACACTTGTTAGGGATTAAGCCTGGATTCAATTATCAAGCTAATGAGTTATTGGCATACTACTTAAGCTGCAATAATTATCAAAGATGGTTGATTGTAATGTTGGCTTTTCAAAGAGAAAATGACGATTCTTACCTTGTAAGTGTTCTATTAGAATTGGATTCATATTCAGATCACTCGTTAATATATCATCTCTATTATAACATTCTTTCCATGGATAATGAAAAGCACATCACTGAACGTAAAACTCTGATAGAATCTATTCCGGCTAATCTTAGACACCAAACAAACACGTTTATAGAAGAATTTGTTTCTAATCTCAAAGAAAGGACGGACAGCTTAAATCTTATAACTACTTATACTGTGCCAGAGAAAGAATATTTAATCTTGAAGCTTGTTTCTGAAGATAAGCTTTCAGAACTATGTGATTTGTTCCCAGAAATACGAGCTTATCTGGATTGGGATAGCAGCCCTCTCTACAGTGAAAGGATTAGTGAACAAATAAGGAAGTATTTTTCCGAATATTGCCTTACTAAGTTGAGAAACAGAAAATCCTCTGACTTTGACCAGTTGTTTTCCGTGTTTAATGAAAACCTTGATTCCTTTTACAAATGGTACTACAAATTGAATCCCATAGAAATAAAGGAGGGTGTACGCGTTATACAGATGGATGGAGTAGGAGCAGAGTGGATTCCATATATTGGATATATTCTTCAACAAGATAGGGAGAATCATAATAAAATCATTAAAAGCATTGATATCTGCAGAGCTAAATTACCGACAATAACAAAGCTAAATAAGATTGTTGTGGATCAGAATTTTATTCGTGATTATGATCAGAGAATAATCCATAGTTTGGCAGGTTATTCATATCCTATAACTCTTATTGAGGGTATGGAGCAAATAAAATCAATGATAAGAGACTATGTCTTACAGAGCCCTGAAAATGAGCTATATATAACCTCAGACCATGGCTCTACCTGCTTATGCCAAAAGCAGTTTGATTGTGTATCTGTGCAAAAGGACATCGATTCTAAACATGAAGGAAGATACTATGAGGGGTCTGTTTCGTTGGCTGACAATGCGTTTTTCTTCAATACAAACCAGCATTATGTTGCTCTTAAGCACAATGTACTTTCGAGTGTTCCCCATCGGGAAACACATGGTGGGGCTACTCCAGAAGAAGTAATCGTTCCCTATATTCATATTGTTAGTTCTGAAAACACAAAAATAGCTGACTTCCATATAGAGATTCAAAATAAAACCATCGAATTTGGGGCAAAAATTCTTAACATCGCAGTTAAACCCAAACCAGATGTTCCTCCTATCCTGTATATATTGGATATGAAAATCCAACCTTCAATAAACGGTTTAGGCTACAGCTACTCTTTGGAGACGTTAAATAGCGGTAAATATAAGATAAAAATTGAAATTAACAAGCAACTATATTTCGACAGTATTGAGTTAACAACTGGCTTCATAGAGGAGGATTTGTTCGATGAATGATTTAGATTACAAAATTAGAGACCATTTTAAGGAAGAGTCAGTCTTAAAAACACCTGATAGATACCAAATTTTTCATGGGAACCCACTTCCTTCGTTCATTAAAGACTGGCTAATCAAGAAGTTTACGGGAACAGAAGGAAATCTACAAGCTGAAAATTTAGTTAAGTTCATGAGTAATCACATAGCTAATAAATCTGATAGCATAAAGAGAAGACTTCAGACTGACAGAACTGAAGAGCAAGTTCTTTGCAGATTGATTGTTGAAACGGATATAAAAAACGATGTTATGAAGTTTTCTATTCCAGATTTGGGAATCAAACCGAATGAAGGTAGAATACCTTCTTATGTAGCGAAAAAATACCCCCAGTTACGAGACAATGAAGTATGGGGTATAGTAAAATTGGTATATTCCCCTCCCAATTTTCCGGATTAGGGATTTATTGATCTTGTGGATTTCAAACCTTTTACTCCCTATAAAGTGGATATAGGGTTTTATAAAAGTACAAGCAAGCAATTTACATTTGAAGAATGGGTAGATGTGCTAATCAGGGCAATGGAGTATAACCCTGATAATAACAATCCCGCTACAGGCTTTGATTCCATCGAAAAAAAACTGTTATTCCTTACACGGTTACTCATTTTTGTTGAACCGAATCTGAATGTTATTGAATTAGCTCCAAAAGGAACGGGTAAATCTTACGTTTTTGGTAATCTTTCGAAGTATGGGTGGCTTTTTTCCGGTGGTAAGGTAAGTAGAGCAAAACTGTTTTATGATATAGGAAGAAAAGCTGCTGGGATTATTGAAAAGTACGACTTCGTAACATTTGATGAGATTGAGACAATCAGCTTTTCTGATGAATCAGAGATGTTGGGAGCATTAAAAAACTATCTGGAGTCAGCAAAATTTAGCTTGGCTAACTATAATGGTTCTTCAGAAGCTGGATTGATTCTTCTTGGAAATTTGCCATTAAACCAATGGGGGAAACCATTAAATGATAGTTATTTCAAGGCTCTTAATCCACTTTTTCAGAATTCTGCATTGCTGGATAGATTTCACGCTTTTATTCAGGGGTGGGATTTAATTCGCGTTAACGAAGATATGTTACTAAAGGGTTATTCCTTAAACGTGGAGTATTTTTCAGAGATATTACACAAACTGCGCAATGACTCCACCTATAGTTATATAGTAAGTGAACTGATTGAGATACCCAAAGGAGCTGATACTAGAGACAAGAAAGCAATTGTGAAGGTGGCAACTGCATATCTGAAATTGTTGTTTCCATGGGTTAACGAACCTTCTGATGTTGATTTAGATTTGTTCCGGAAATACTGTCTGGAACCTGCAATTCAAAAGAGAGGAATAATAAAAGAACAAATATCGATAATTGATCCTGAGTTCAATAAACGTGTGCCTGATATAAGAATTAAACGTAGTACATAGTACCGCCATGTATCTATTTAAGTATCAAGCCTTTAATGTTTTTCCGAAATAGTTTTCATTGCCAGTTTTCTTTAAAAACAAAACTGATAAAAACGTCAAGTTAATTTTTAGGGATGTGCTTGGAATAGGGTTGCAGCGTAATTACATTTGCCACGTTTGCTTTGGCTTAAGAACAGTCGAGGCGACTGTTTCTACGAGTTAGGGCTTTTGCTATCGTAACATAGGATTGCATCCTGTTGTAGGTGTGTGGTTTGTAACCCGCACTAAGACAAGCTTTTACCGCTATCTGAACGCATGAGTCCTCTGCACCGAAAATATTCTGGGGGTACTTTATCAATTGAGAAAGGTGCAGATGACTCCTGCTTAGTGTGGTTGCTTATCTCTTATCCTTTTCAAGCAGTTCCAGCTCTTTTACTGCCTGAAGATAGTGTTTTTCCGCTTCGGACACATTGTCTATTTGTGCTAAATGCCATTTTTCATATTCTAACTTGGCTTTCTGTAGAGCTTCCTCATGTGCTATTTTTCCTGCATGCTCCAAAACATCTCTACCACTTAGCTTCAAAAAATCGTCCAGTTTTTGCACCCAATCCTTCATGTGCATAGGTTCACGGTTTAGCGCTTGCAATTCTGCAAAATCCAGATACAGCGTTACAATTCTATTTAGAATATCCAGTTCATCCACTTTCAGGTAATTCTTCGCTATCTCTGTATCAGCTTTTCGGGGTTCAGAACCCAGCCAATTTGTTAAACCCATGTTTGGTAGCGTAGCATCGGCACGGTTATAAATAATTTCAGCAGCGGTATGTCCGTGGCTTGCCCAATGCATTTTGTTTTGTATCACCTTGAAGAAATCCCTTGAGACAGAGGCTCTTGGATCATAATCTATACTGGTGGCATAAATATCCAAAACTTTGCACCAAAACACCTTTTCGGAAGAGCGGATATCCCTAATTCTGGCAAGCAACTCTTCAAAATATTTTCCGCTGCCCCTTTCTTTTAGCCTCTCATCATCCAGGGTAAAACCCTTTATGATGTATTCCCGCAAACGTTGAGTTGCCCATTGACGAAAATGAGTGGCAACCTGAGATTTGATCCGGTATCCTACGCTTATGATTACGTCCAGGTTGTAATGTTTGGTTAGATAGCTTTTACCATCTTTGGCAGTTATTAAATAATCCTTAATAACTGAATTTGACTCCAACTCCCCTTCCTCAAATAACTTACGGATGTGGATGTTTACATTGGCAACCGTTGTTTGAAACAATTCTGCCAGTTGCTTTTGAGAAAGCCAAACTGTTTCTTCATCAAGACGTGTTTCGAGACGTAGCTTTCCATCCTTACTCTGATAAAGCAGAAACTGGCTTTTTTCCAATAGCTTAGGTTTATCCATTATACCCCCAATTCAATATCCGGGCTGCATAGCACAAATATTTCATCCATTCATAATCCTTGTAAAAAAAATCAAAATTTACGGATAAGCTAACCAAATATGGACACATAGCAACTCCAAAGTACGCAATTTTGCCCTGTGCAAACCATTACAAAAAGTCCGCTACAAGTGACTCCTGCTTTATGAATGTCGATTATCGTAATTGCACACGCCACGTGTGCTTTGGCTTTTTAACAGTCGAGGCGACTGTTTTTACGAGTGGGGGCTTTTGCTATCGTAACATAGGATTGTATCCTGTTGTAGGTGCGTGGTTTGTAACCAGCACTAAGACAAGCTTTTACCGCTATATGAACGCATGAGTCCTCTGCACCATACATAGTTTGGGGGTGCTGTATGAATTGGGGAAGGTGCAGATGACTCCTGACTTTGTGTAACATAGGATTGCATCCTGTTGTAAGTGCGTGGTTTGTAACCCGCACTAAGACAAGCTTTTACCGCTATCTGAACGCATGAGTCCTATTCCCTTGGACCCTCAAAAAACCATCAGTTCTACTCATGTCAATCTCAAAATCCAACAAAAATGAGTCCTCTGCACCGAAAATATTCTGGGGGTGCTATATCAATTGAGGAAGGTGCAAATGACTCCTGACTTTGTGTAACATAGGATTGTATCCTGTTGTAAGTGCGTGGTTTGTAACCCGCACTAAGACAAGCTTTTTCCGCTATCTGAGCGCATGAGTCCTCTGCACCGAAAACATTCTGGGGATGCTTTATTAATCGAGGAAGGTGCAGATGACTCCTGCTTTATGTTCTTCCTTGCTTCAATTAAGGAATAAACAAGGAATCATTACGGACTTCATCCTTAATGATTCCGTATTGATTCATTGTTTCATGCAGGGAAATTGCAGGTTTTGTCACCTTTGGAGTTTTTTG
>JAQVMI010000471.1 GCA_028703735.1 Candidatus Cloacimonadota bacterium
GGCTATTTCTTCTAATTGCGAGATAATGCTTTTGTCAAAGGCTTTATCATCTATCACCAGCCTATCCACATGCTCTCCAAAAAGATCGCGGATCAGATAGTTTTCCAGGGCATTTTCTTCGAAAACGCAAACCGGTGGCTTGGCATATTTAATTTGCTTATCTATCAGCCGCCAGGTTTTAGCCAAGGCTTTGTATTCGTTGCGGAAATCTTCTTCATCACAACCTTCTGCCTCGGTTCGGACAATTAGTCCATAGCTGGGGTCTTTTATACTGCTAAGGATATTACGGATGCGGGTGCGTTCACTTTGAGAGTATATCTTGCGTGAAATGGCTATTTTGCTTTTATTGGGGAAAAGCACCAAGTATTTTCCCGGAATGGAAATCTGCCCGGTTAAACGAGCTCCCTTAGATCCTATTGGTCCCTTATGAACCTGCACCACAATTTCCTGCCCGGGTTTCAGCAATTTCCCAATCTGAGAGGAATCGGCAGGATTCACACGGGCACGTGGTTTATCGTTTTCGAATACATCCAGGAAATCCATCACTATATCGCTGTAATGCAAAAAGGCAGTGCGCTCTAAGCCAATCTCTATAAAGGCGGCACCCATTCCGGGTAACACATCCTTCACCATTCCTTTGTAAATGTTCCCCACAGGGTTTTGCTTATCACGGCGTTCTACAAAAAGCTCCACCAGCCTGTTATCTTCCAGCACTGCCACCCTTTTTTCCAAGGGGTGCACGTTCACTATTATTTCGGTGTTAAAACTATCTTTTTTCATGTTAATCCAGTTTGTAAGGCATCAAGTACTGCCACTCTTGCGTGGCGGGTAAAGTGCGCAAGGTGCGCTCTAATTCTGCTGTGGGATCCAGATAAATGCGAAGTGCCTGTTTCATCTTCATAAGGTCGGATTCCTTCAGCATATCAAAAAATGTGCTTTGTTCGGGGAAGTTCACAACGCTATAGTTGTTAATTCCTGCTTTAGTGGCAGCCTTGGAAATTGCATCTTCCAAAGAACCAATTTCGTCTATCAAGCGGTTCTTTTTTGCTGCTGCTGCGCTAAATACTCTGCCTTCAGCCACAGAATCTATACTGCCTGCTTCATACTTTCTGGCAGAAATTACCCTGGCTTTAAATTCATCGTATGTAGCTGTAGAACTGTTTCTTAGGGATTGCAAAATTACAGGATCGTAACTTTGGAACATATTGAAAGCTCCGGCAAACTTTCCATGTTTTAAGGTTTGAGTGCGTAAGCCCAGTTTTTTTCCTAAACCTTCACTTTCCGGAATCATCATAATCACGCCTATCGAACCGGTGATTGTGGCTTCATCTGCCATGATATAATCTGAGGCGCAGGAAATATAATATCCACCCGAAGCTGCAACACCGCCCATGGATACCATTATGGGGATATCCTGTTTTAGCTTTATAAGCTGTTGATAGATCTTTTCGGATTCCAAAGCACTGCCTCCGGGACTGTTTATGCGCAAAACCACAGCCTTTACAGCTTTGTCCTTCTTAATTTCCTTTATCACTTTACGAACCTTGCTGGCACTTATCATCGCATCGCCACCAAATTCTTTTCCGGCAGCAGGGCTAATTTCTCCGCTTAAATATACCACTGCTATCTTTGTTTTCTTAGCCTTGGGTTGTTCGGCAGAATAATCTGCTATACTGATAAACTGCTCTTCATCCAGGTTCAGCTTTGCAAGCATCGCATCACGATTCATGGGGAAATCTATCAGTTTCATAGCCTTGGCTTTATCTGCGCTTAAAAAGAAATCGTCCCTGGTTTCGAATACTGCCGTAATCTCTTCCAATTTCAGCTTGCGTCTTTGTGCCAAATTTTGCAATAGCAGAGCATATCTATCCTTCAATACTGCATCGATATTATCTCTGGTACCGGGGCTTAGCGAGGTTTGAGAATACGGTTCACCCGCACCTTTATATTCGCCCGATTGCAGAATATGCATTTTGATGCCCAGCTTGTCGAACAGCTCTTTGTAAAAGGTTAAATTTGCTGCCACACCCTCTAAAATTAAACCGGCGGAGGCAGAGGGATCCATGTAAATCTCATTAGCGTAAGTAGCCAGGAGGTAATCTCCCTGCGAGTAATAATCAGCATAGGCAACCACAGGTTTTCCGCTTTGCTTAAATTCTGTAATGGCAGAGCCAATTTCGGCAAGTGCCGGAAGGTTTGCAGTAACAAAAACAGGCTCTATCAGCATGCCTTTAATCCGTTTGTCAGTTGCAGCAGCTCGAATTTTGCTTACTAATTCCTCTGCACTGGAACCGCTGCTCCCAAACCATTTTAGGGGCTGAATTTCGTTGTAATCTGCAATAGCAGCACTGGGATTCACCTTTAGCCAAGCATCCGATGGCATTTTTGGGGTGGATTTGGTGCCTTTACCAATAGTAGAAGCAAATCCTATGGCAAAAGCAATGATGATAGCCAAGGGAAAAACTATGCAGCCAATAAGCAGAGTTTTGTTGTTCTTCATGATAAAC
>JAQVMI010000472.1 GCA_028703735.1 Candidatus Cloacimonadota bacterium
ATTCACTATCTCCGCAGTGCTTTTCTTCCGCAGTTTCTTATCTACCAATTTAACATCCGAAGATGCCAGATTAGTTCCGGTGTCTATCATTCCCTGTGAACCAAGATTGGTAACAAGATGCTGAATCTCTTTATGTTTGCTGGCTCGCTGTTGGATTTCACTTAAAACCTTGGTAGTCTGAGCCAAATTGAAGCCTTGGGGTAGCTCTACCTTTATGGATATATTTCCCATATCCATACTGGGGAATAACTCCATACCAACTACTGGGAACAAAGCAAAGCTGCCAAAAAGAGCCAGAATGGTTAAGGCAATGATACTCATGCTACGCTTTCGTGATTTCAGCACAAAGCCTAAGAATTTGGCATATCCACGAGAAAACTTATCAAAGATATTATCGAACTTTAAGCCGAAACGGCTGTTATGCTTTCCCTCGGGAATAATCATTGATGCCAGCATTGGTGTGATGGTAAAAGCGGTAATTAACGAAAAGATGGTGGCAAAAGTAACCGTTAAAGCAAATTCCTTGAAGAATTGCCCAATCATGGAACTCATAGAAGCAATGGGAAGGAAAACCACGATGTTTGTAAGTGTGGATGCCAAAACTGCTACAGTAATTTCCGCTGTTCCGGTTTCTGCAGCTTCACGTCGTGAATTTCCCATATCCTTGTGCCTGAAAATATTCTCCAGCACAACCACAGAATTCGTTACCAATATACCTACTGCTGTGGATAACCCCATAAGAGTCATCACATTTAGGGTAAAACCTGCCATATTCAAAAACACGAAGGTAGAGATAATGGATATTGGCATGGAAAGAGCAACAATAAAGGTGGAGCGCAGATCGTGCAAAAACAGGAATAGAATAAGCCCTGTAAGCAGGATACCCATCCAGATATTACCCAAAGTATCATCCACGGTTGCTTTAATAAATTCGCTATCATCGCGGATAATTTCCAGTTTCACTCCCTCGGGCATTTGTTTCTGCAAGGCAGGCAGGCGTTTTTGCACATCCTTGGCAATATTAACAACGTTACCATCAGAGCTTTTGGTGATGGACATACGGATGATGTTATCTTCAGAGCGATTCTGCGGTACGTTAAAGTATATAGCCTTGGTGCGAACTTCTTCACTGCCATCTGTAATGGTGGCAAGTTGGCGCAGTTTCTTCACGCCAAAAGCAGTAGGAATATCAGCATCGATAATCTCTTCCAGGCTTTGATACTCACCTTTTAAACGAACAGAATAATCCTGAGAACCGCGAGTAAAGTTACCGGCAGGCATGTCCATATTCTGTGCCGCCATAATCTGTGTAAGTTGTGCCAAAGAAATCTGGTTTTCATAGATTGTACGGTCATTAAAACGTACATCTATCATGCGTTTACTGCCACCGGTAAGGCTAACTTGTGCCACACCGGGGATTTGGGATATCTGATCTTTTAGCTTGATATCTGCAAGCTCGTAAAGAGCTTTGCCATCCATATTGCCAGAGACTACAATATCCATAAAAGGAGAGGCACTAAAATCGAACTTCTGCACAAGGGGTTTTTCCGCATTGGCAGGAAATTCACGTAGGATAGAATCTACCTTATCTTTCAATTCCTGATTGGCTATATCCACATCCTTACCCAATTCGAAAGCCACAACAACTATTGAAACACTTTCCATCGAATACGATTGCATATAGTCAATCTGGCTTACTGTGGAGATAGCATCTTCTATCTTTTTGGTTATCTGAGTTTCTATTTCGCGGGGACCAGCTCCCGGGTACACTGTTTGAATGGATACAAATGGCAGCTTTACATCCGGCATTAGGTTCAAAGGCATGCCAATATAGCCCAATGCACCAAATACCACGAATACCAATATTGCCATGGTAACCATTACTGGTCGTTCTATAGATAGTTTAGAGAGAAACATTTTTGCCCCTTATTCTATCACTCGAAGCTTTGCATTATCGGTAAGCATATTTATGCCTTCGGTTATCAGGATATCGAAAGCGGAAATGCCACTGATTACTTCAAACTCCAGCGAATTATCCAAGCCTGTGGTAATGGGTGTTTTCACAGCCTGATTGTTTTTGTTTAGCCACACAAATTTATCCCCGTTTTCCATTAGGATGCTTTCACGCTGAACCACAATAACCTGTGGTTTGGATAAAACCTCGATGGCTATATCTGCGGTTACACCATAACTAATTTTACTGTTCATTCCCGGGAAAACAGCTTCCACTCTAAAGGCTTTGCTATCTTTATCCATAGCAAGAGATACTTGGCTAATTTTGCCTTGGATGGTTTCATTCAGCCATTTTGCGGTAACTTTGGATCCTTTTTTCAGCATGCCAATTTCGGATTCGGGCACCATTATCACGGCTTTATAGCCACCTGTGGAGGCTACGGTAAATAGCTCTTTTCCGGGAAACACTTTTTCACTTGGATTCACCAGCATAGCAGTAATAACACCAGATAAGGGAGCACGAACGTTTATCATTTGTTCGCTGGCATCC
>JAQVMI010000045.1 GCA_028703735.1 Candidatus Cloacimonadota bacterium
GAAAGCTCTTAAGCTTGCGGTAACCCCCATGCTTGGGTAATAGTGGTTCTGTCACCGGATTATTTGTTGTCTTTTGTATCATCTCTCACCCTTCCCCAAGCATTTTATCATTTCCTCTATCAGTCCATCACGTCCATTTTGACCATCCGGTCCATCATGACAGATGGCTTCTCCTTCCAGTAACAAGATTCGCATGTCATTCTTCTAACCTGTGCAGCCCTTCATTAGCAGCATCTGCATTTCATAGGTAATATCGCTTTCTCAAAATATAGCGCATCTGCCAGCAAACGGGGATAGCTGTTAGTACTGTAATCCAACTCTTGCAGGATATGCAATGCGATTGATTCTACCGGTTTTTCTAACACTAATCTGACCTCAATTTTGCTGTTTATTGCATTATTTTGCATTTTTTTGTTGACATAAACACTGCACGAGTTAGCTTGTCATTGTTCGTTACCTGAGGTAATCGAACCTGCATAGGTCGCCGTCGTCCCGCGTTGTCAAATCGACGGTTTTTTATTTCCATTTTGGACTTGATAGTATCTTCGGTAAAGCATCATTATCAGCTAAGTAAGCGGTAACGAAGTTTGCCTTTTTTTCGCTAAGTTTGTAATCCTGACTATGACAATGTAGTTTATCACAACAATAGCTACTCGAAATGATTTATCATACCTTTTTTTGCAACTATCCCATCCCACCCTTATATCACTTGAAGGATCAATTAACGCACAGCCTATCCAGTCAATTCTTTCTGCTCGTTCAAAGGAAAACGTGTCTTTAATGTTATTACGATTTGCTGACTTATAGAAAGCATGTTCAAAGCGCTCTTTTTGAAAAAACACTCTAAAACCATCGAAACTCGTTATAGGGTGGTTGCAGTAGGTATTTATAAAATGACTCCTGTATTCTAACTCATCTTTCATTACCAACAAATCTGGATAATCCATTTACCATCCGCCCTGCAAGTTTATCTTGAACACGTTGTATTTTTTCTCGGCATTACTCGTTGGGGATATCGATCTCCCTAGCTTCTTTTCTATAAAGGCAATCAACTCCCCCTTATGTGATCCAGATGATACGCTATCATTAAACTTTGCAGAAGCAATCCCCAGTAAAACATCATTCAATTGTAGCAAAACTGATTCGTGTGAGTGCACAGCCTGAACCTTTTGGATTAGTGAGAAACGATTCGCGTTTGTTAAACAACTACCCAGTACTTCATACCTACTTTTGAGGTTCAGTGATTTGTAGTCGCAAAAGATATTATACTCATTGAAATCAAGAATCCAGTGGTGAATCATCTGATAGTAGAACTTAAAGAAGCCCAATTCCTGATCGTCATTATGGAACTTCACCAAGTCAATTTTGTCATTATCCACTACAATGCATCTGAATCGCAGATCATCCCCTTTAGACATGAACCAGTCCAATAATTCTGTATAAAAGGAGTATCTTGATCCGGATACTTTGTTCCATTTAAACTCACCTTTACCCATCAGGTGCTTATCACGAAGGGCATGTATCTCCTTTTTAAACTCACCTCTGTTTTCTGTGCTTAACCAGAGACCACCAATAACCATGTATCGACCTTTAGGGTTCGCGGAACTGAACAAATCAGGATAGCTTTCATCGCAATAAACATCAAATCTCATAATACCTCATCAGCCTACTTCCATCTACTTTGGTTGACTTGCTTCATACTCAAAACCTTTTAGAAAGACCCTCAGTAACATTCAGAGTATAGCTATTTTTACAGATATAAGTGGCAGAACAAGTGACTTCAGTGATACACTCATCCGATAGCAAGGGATTTAACAAACGCAGCTTATCCCACAAGATGTCTAACCTGATAAGCTCTATTTCACAATCCTCTGCCAGCAGCCGTGGATAACTGTGGGTGCTGTAATCCAGTTCTTGCAGGATATGTAAGGCGACTGATTCTACCGGTTTTTCTAACATTTTTACTAATATCTTCCCATCATATTTCAAATCTTGTTTCTGGCATTTTGTCTGGTTTTGTACAGCTTTTCCGTAAAGCCACCTTCTTTGGTAAAAGCATCTGCCTGAGCCTGTATCTGTCTGTCCAATAATGAACAAGCCACCCCTAAAAGTACTAAGGCTGCGTTTGCGGCTATTTCTGAATACTTGGGTGGATTGGTGAAATATGCGGGGTTTTCTTTGGACGTTATGGACTTTAGGGACGAAATGGACTCCCCCAGCATTTTTCCCCGG
Source organism: Candidatus Cloacimonadota bacterium (assembly GCA_028703735.1). GTDB lineage: Bacteria > Cloacimonadota > Cloacimonadia > Cloacimonadales > Cloacimonadaceae > Cloacimonas. Next base: position 2,233 of record JAQVMI010000045.1, read on the forward strand.
CTACTTTGTTTTCCCTGTCCATTCTGTCCATCGTGTCCATTTAGTCCATAATGCCCATTATACCCGTTTCTCACTTCCTTCACCCAAACAGCAACCTCCTCTGCTGTGCTGCATCTTCTCTGCACCAAAGCTTTACGTAATGGCTCATCCGCTGCCCATAACCTAAATCCACCTTGCCGTAGATAATCCTCATAATCCAGCTTTAGTTCTTCCAGGCTGGCTCTGGCAACATTGGTAAGTTTTAGCTCTGTTTTTTTGGAAGTACCGCTTGCCTGGCTGCCCTCTGCAATGTTTTGCACCCCCGAACGTGCAGCCTGTACCATCTGGTCATGTGTTCTGCTAAATTTGCTGATATATCGCTCGCAAAACCGCACCGTGATGTCATAAACAAGCTGCGAAAGCTGGAAGCTCCTAAGTTTGCGGTAACCCCCATGCTTGGGTAGTAACGGCTCCGGCACCGGATTATTTGTTGTCTTTTGTATCATCTCTCACACTTCCCAAAGCATTTTTTTTCCTTTCCTCTATCAGTCCATCACGTCCATTGTGACCATCCGGTCCATCATGACAGATGGCTTCTCCTTGCGGTAACAGGATTCGCATGTCATACTTCCAACCTGTGCAGTACTTCATTAGCAGCATCTGCATTTCATAGGCAATTTTGCTTTCTCAAAATATAGCGTATCTGCCAGCAACCGTGGATTGCTGTGGGTAGTATAATCCAACTCTTGCAGGATATGCAATGCGACTGATTCAACCGGTTTTTCTAACATATTTATTTCACGTCTTGTTCTTGGCACTTTTACTGTTTTGTTTTAGCTTATCTTTTAATCCGCACCTATGTATTTATCTTCACCCCGTTTCGTAATCTTAACGTCATGACTTTTCAAGTGTGATTTAGACTTAAACACAAGAAGACCATAGAACAAACATGAGGAAAAGAAGCAGAGGAAGAACACGAAAGGGAAATGAGATTTCTCATACATGATATATATGGACCAGGTATTAATACATAGCCATATTACAACATTAAATAGGGACACAAGTTGATTGATCTTTGATACAGAATATGATTCTGGTTCGAACAAAATACGATGTACCGCCTGAAATCCTTTCACATCTGATCTCTCAAGGATTAGTTTATAAGAAGGACCAATGGAGTACTCTTCAAGCATAGATATTATATTCTCCCAATTCTCCTGCCAGAACTTACTCCCCTTGTTAACATAAAACCATGCTAAAGATAGGCAAAGACCTATGCAAGATATCAAGTATAGTATGCTCACTTGACTATCGCAAAAACGAAATCCTATAGTAATGACATCCATTTTTACTAACACTCCACAATATGCCACATATATTAAGCCTATAAACGTCCAGAAATATGAAGCTCTTTTCCAATACAGTTCAATTTCGAACTTGCGAATATCTAGCGCATTTTTTAATGCTTCTACCGCTTGCTCTTTTGTAAAACCTACTTTAACGTCTTCTTGTCCTTTGTCTTTTGGCTGCTTTTCAGATTCTTTGATACACATCTTTACTGCACCTCATCTTGCTTTTTATAATTAAATGTCTTCTGCTTCATATATTAATCCCTTAAGAAACACTTTTAAAAGGAATACGAGAACACAAATGTTGAGTGATACAAGTGGTAGTATTAGGGAAGTACAAAGCAGCTCAACGTCTAACAATGATAGCAGGATATATTGGCAATTTTTGATTAACAATTGATAAAGGATCAGATACATAATAGTGGCTAATGTCGTTTGAGAGCTTATCGCGAAGTAGCGTTTAAGTGTTTGTAACTGTGTTTGCCCTGGAATTTCAATATCAATTTTCTTGTGTAGATTGACAATGAACTTTCTGCTATACAACGTGGAGACAGCAGTAATATTAAAACCCATTATTATTGACAATACTGTCATAATGCTATTTAGTAAAGCGGCATCATAAACAAGTTTCAATAAATAGGTAATCACTAGAGTGAACAAACCAACTATATATAGTATTCTCTTATGATACTTATGCATTATTGCTACAACCCAATCTTGTTTGCAAGAGCTTCTTCGACGTATTGATCATTAAACATCCCATTATTGTTCTGTTCAGCCTTAACGTCTATCCTGTTTGCGAAACTATCTGTGTTAAAAATGATCTCCATATTCTTGTCGTCACGCCCAACACATATTAGATTATCAAGTTCACATTTTGCAATTCTGTTTTTCCAGTTTAGAAACTTATCGATAAATGATGCCGTCTTACTCGCTTTATGGAATTTCAATTCTAAACTTAACTGATCGGGATTACCTAACCCAAATATATTGCTTGATTCATCGAACAAACCTGTACTTTGGGAAAAAAGATCGCTATTATACGAGATTAGTCTCACGTTATCAATGAGGTGAAGAATTTGTAAAAAGTCCTCAGCTGATGTATAGATTTTTTTGATCGAGATTTCTTTTTCTAGGTATATCCTGAGGTATTCTTCTATGAATCCACTCTTCTTTGAGTTCGAAAGAAACAGCAAATTGGTTTTAAAGCAATAAAGAGCAAATAACTGATGCTTCAGCTCTGCTTAATTTGGTGTTCTTAGATTCTTGGTTACAATATGATTTTCAACATTATATAGATTATCAGGCAGGGGTAGAGGTTTTCCGTACTCAGCGTATAACCAATAAAAACCCCTCACTCTATCTACTCTTTGATTGATTCTGTAGTGCTCGCCTTGTTTTGCGTACTCCTTAGGAGCTTTGATCGTTACATTTTCCATAGTATCCAGTGAAGGTGTTTCACCTCCGATAACTAATTGAAATGAAGTAAATTTGACTATTTCTATCATACTATCTCCCAATTATTGCTATCAATAATAGCGTTTTTTGCTTCTCAGTTTGCTCGTTCTCATTGAGATTAGTATAAATCAACTCAAACATTTTCTTCACTAATTTGCAATATCGTTCCACAAGTTCATTTTTAGGCATGACAATCTGAATTTTCGAAAAAATGCCTTTGTTTAAATTTGAAAAAACTGAACCTCTGCTTCCACTACCCTTTATAAATTGAGATAAGTTACGTGCAGACACGTATGTAAAGTAACAATTGTCAGGTCTGTATGGGATTATACTGTTAATTTGTTGATTTGTTTGTGAGAGCTCAGAAGTTAAGCTGACAAGCCCCAATGTCGCTATACAACTCACACATAACGACTCTTTGGGGATGTACTGTGCTTTTTGAGAATCAGCACCTGCTTTTGAAAGCATCTTTTGTGTTTTTGTAACATAAGTTGAATTATGCATATCTGGGATTGTAATAAATTGGATATCACTTCCATAATACGAATCAATTATGGTTGAAGGAGTTTTACCTGTTACTATTCTACCTAATTCTTCAAGTTTCCCCACTCTCCACCCTTTAGGAACAAGCCCCAGTTCCGAATCTACCATTTCTCCACCGGAGGATTTGTAGGGTTTACCTTCTGCATTGGGGAATTCAAAATCTATGAACCAGTGCTTAAAGAGGGTTTGGGCTATTTCCTCCAGGGTTTTGTTCATTCTGCGGTTAAGCTCTATCTTGTCGTCCAAGGTTCTAAGGATATTGGCAATTTCTTTTTGGGTTTCGAGTGGAGGATATTGAACCATAAGATTTGATAAATCACTGCCTCTGATTCCAACTGCTGATACTTGCTCAACAATAGTTTCTATACTGCATCTACCATTTGTGGAATTGAAATAGTAAAAGTAGTACAAGGGATCGGCTAAATTCTCATCTATTCTTACACGAATTATATGCCCTTCAAATGTCGTTGGAGTTGATTCTCCCATAAAGATTGAACACTTACCTGCGCCAGAGAAAACCAAAGACTGTCGGGCAAAAAGTAAGTCACCCTCTTCAAGAAAGTAATGCTTTTCATTTTCGCTTACTAAGACCAATTCCATATCAACATCATGTATTCTGTCATAGGCAAATATCTCGCCCATGTTTACCATTTTATATCCAGAACTTCTATCTTTAGTGGGCCGATTTAGTCCGTTTTTTAAAGGTGTCTTATAAAGTTCTGAGAATTTTATATCTCTCATTGTGAAAACTAATACCCCAGCTTAGTAAGATTAGCTGTTATCTCTTTTTCCAGTCTGGCAGATTCCTCGAACTGGGCATATAGTTCTATGGCAAGATTAATCATCATTACCTATCAACAGTTTTCCGTAGAGTAGTTCGGCATCTGTGATAAAGCCCAATACCGCCAGATACACTTTTTGGGCTTCCCTTTCGTCATAGATGTGGACTGTTTTGTTGCGTTGTTCCCGGTATTCAAACCATTTCTGCGGTTCTGTGATAAAGCCTGTTTCAGCACCTAAGCGGATCATATCCTTATAGTTCATGGTGTCCAACAGGGCTGGATTGGGGGAGTCGCTTTCCAGCCTGCGTTTCAGTAGTTTCCAACATAGCTCGTAAGTGTATTCAAAACGTTGGATAACCGCATCACGCAATTCTTCATCCTCCGGGGCTGCAACACTGCGGATAATGGCTCTGTCCAGGCTTTTTATGGCTTTATCCAATGATGATAAAATTATAGGCACAAGCAATTCCTTTTTTAGTTGTTAGGTTCAAGTTTGAACCCAATCTCTTTTTTTTTAGGTTTGGGCGGTTCCATCAATTGCCGGATGGCATTGACAATCTCCATGATGGCAGTGTCATGCTCTCCAAGGCGTTCCTCAATTTTACTTAGCTTGTCTGTGAGTTCTTTGTATTGCAAAGCTAAAGTGCGAAGCTTAACGAAGGCACGAACTACATAGACACTCATTTCCACTGCTTTGGGAGAGTTAAGAACAGAAGCAGCCATGATAGCTCCATGCTCTGTGAATACGTAGGGCAGTTTCCTGCGCCCGCCCCATCTTGATATCACAAATTGTGACTTCAAGATTGTAAGTTCTTTATTGGTAAGCTGAAACATGAAGTCCAAAGGGAATCTATCGATGTTGCGTTTGATTGCTTGATTCAAAGTTCTTGTTTCAACTTCGTATAAAGTAGCCAGGTCGCTATCAAGAATAACCTTCTGCCCTCTAATTTCAATAATGAGGTTATCTACAGTAATTTCAGGGAGGGGTTGGTTCATTTTCATTCACTCCTTAGGTTATCATACTATCACAGAATAAGCTACCAACTTGATATCACAATTTGTGATATCAAGTTGCGGGATTTTAAAATCCAATCCATAATGACAAAAGGAGCATGACCATATTTTAGTCAATGTTTTTTATAATTAGGTAAAGTGTATTTGCTCTCCGGGTTATCTTAGGAAGCTGCGTTTTCGTTGCGTTTGCGTTCTGTGTGATCCAAAATCTTTTTACGCAGGCGAATGCTATCTGGAGTTATCTCCAATAGTTCATCGTCACCAACATATTCTATGGCTTGTTCCAGGCTGAAAATGCGGGGTGGAATCAGTTTTATGGCATCGTCTTTACCCGCTGCGCGGTTATTGGTTAGTTTTTTACCACGGCAAACGTTTATCACCAGATCTTTATCCTTGCTATGTTCACCCACCACCATACCGGCATAAACTTCGGTATTGGGATTAATGAAAAAAGTTCCCCTGGGTTGAAAGTTATTTAGCGAATAGCCCAAAGCTAAGCCAGTTTCCATAGCAACCATAGAGCCATGGCTGCTTCCGGTGATTTCACCTTTATATGTATCGTAGCCATAAAAACACTGGCTCATAATGCCTGTTCCGCGTGTTTCAGTAAGAAATTCGTTTCGGCAACCGATTAAGCCACGAGCCGGAATCTTGAATTCCAAACGTGAGTAGCCATCGATGGGAGGGGTCATGTTTATCACTTCGCCACGTCTTTTACCCATCATGTCAATCACTGTCCCTACATATTCTTCTGCTACGTCTATTACTGCCAGCTCTATTGGTTCCATGGTTACGCCATCCACTTCTTTGAAAAGCACACGTGGCTTGGAAACCTGGAACTCGTAGCCTTCACGGCGCATGTTTTCCATTAATATGGAAAGTTGCAATTCGCCCCTTCCTTTCACGGTAAAGGTATCCGCACTATCAGTTTTTTCTACTACCAGCGAAACATTGGTTTGCAGCTCTCTTTGCAATCTCTCCCAAATCTTGTTGGAAGTAAGCCATTTACCCGATCTACCCATAAAGGGGGAGTTATTTATCACAAATTCTATGGCTATGGTAGGTTCATCAATGCTGATACTGGCAAGGGGGATGGGATTATCTTTATTGGCAATGGTTTCACCTATATCAATCTTTTCTAAGCCTGCAATTGTAACAATATCGCCGGCGTAAGCTGTTTTTACATCTTTCTTCATCAAGCCTTCGTAAGTAAAGAGGCAGGTTACTTTATACAGGATTTTCTCTTCATTCCTTTTTAACAAAAGAACTTCGTCACCGGTATTAATGGTGCCGTTATGGATTCTGCCTGTGCCCAGTTTTCCCAAATAATTATCGTATTCTATGGCAGAGGTAAGCATCTGGAAGGGGAGGTCTATATCACCTTCGGCATCCGGAACTTCGGCAATCACCATGTCTAATAGAGGAAATATATTTACCGGTTCGTCATCTATGTTCATAACAGCATATCCATCTTTACCGGAAGCATAAATAATGGGAAAATCAAGCTGCTCGTGATGTGCATTCAGCTCTAAAAACAGCTCAAATATCATATCTAACACATCGTGAGCACGGGCATTGGGACGGTCTATCTTATTTATCACCACAATTGGTTTCAAGCCCATTTCCAGGGCATTTTTCAGCACGTATTTGGTTTGAGGCATGGGACCCTCGAAGGCATCCACAAGTAGCAGCACAGAATCCACCATTTTCATGATTCTTTGAACTTCACCACCAAAATCGGAGTGACCAGGGGTATCAACTAAATTTATCTTGTAGTCCTTATACTCCAGGGAGGCACTTTTAGAGAATATTGTAATTCCTCTTTCTTTTTCTATGTCGTTAGAGTCCATTATTCTCTCTACCACTCTTTCGTTATCTCTAAAAACTCCGGCTTGGCGAAGCATTGCATCTACGAGAGTGGTTTTTCCATGATCTACGTGTGCTATAATGGCTATGTTCTTGATTTTCTGCATGTTATCCTTCAAATTGTTCGATTTGGTTACCATCTTTATTAAGGGGTGCTATCCGTCAATGCATGTTATATTAACTGGGAGAAAAAAACCCGCCACCTTAAGCAGCGGGTTGCAATATTATAAAAAAGTAGTTTTAGGGTTTATTCCTCGTTGGGAACAACGCTGACGAACTTCTTTCCTTCTTTCTTTGTTACAAATTTAACCTTGCCATCAATCAGGCTGAAGATGGTGAAATCTCTGCCAATGCCAACATTGGTGCCAGGATGAATTTTTGTGCCTTTTTGGCGTACAATAATGTTTCCGGCAATCACGCTTTCACTGCCATACTTCTTTACACCGCGATACTTGGGATTGCTATCCCGTCCATTACGGCTACTGCCAACACCTTTTTTATGTGCCATGTTATTACCTCTCTTCTTTAAGACCGAATATCGGTAACTTTAATACTTGTATATTGTTCACGGTAGCCTTTTTTCACGCGGTAGCCTTTACGCTTTTTGCTGTGAAATATTATTAACTTTCTTCCTTTACCGTGCTCTACTACTTCCGCTATAACTGCGGCGCCTTCGACTACGGGCTGACCAACCATGATCTCTTCTTCATTACGAAGCAGAAGAACACGATTGAACTCCAGGCTGTCACCTGGTTGCGCCGTATTCAGCAAGGGAACGCGAAGCACTGCGTTTTTTTCAGCCCTGAACTGAAATCCACTAATTTCTACGATGGCGTAC
>JAQVMI010000046.1 GCA_028703735.1 Candidatus Cloacimonadota bacterium
ATGCTAATAAGGTTCTGTGCATTTTGGGGAATCGTTACAGTAGATGCCACATCATCCCAGAAAATGGAGGTATCGGCTGTGGCAGTGGTATCAAAGGGAAGCTTTATAATACCGCTAAAAACTTCCGGAATATACACATAACCCATGCGATAGGTTAGCTTTCCGTATTTATATTCGATACCGGATTTTAGGGTTACCCCATCCTTGTAATCATCACTAATTGCACTATGCTGCTCATATTCTGCATCCAAAGAGAGGCTGAACTTTTCCGAGTGCAGATTTAACCCTGCTGTAGCCCAAAGAGGTAAACCTGCCTTATAAGTGTGGTATTTCAGATCCCAATCGAATTTTGAAGCAGGCATCATGCTTACACCCAGATTAACCTTTTTAGTGCTGAAAACAATCCCGGGCTGGATTCTGAAAGAGTATTGATAATCTCTTATCCTATCGTAGCTTCGCAGGAAAATGGGATCGAAGGTATAGTGCATCTGGTTATGCAAATTCACGCCCATATGCCAGGAACTATAATGATAGCTGAGATTGGCACTTAGCTGATGCAGATTATAGCTTGGAAAGCGCTGCACAATATCGTTTCCTTGATTTATTAAGACGGAAAAATCGTCCAGCTTGATGGATTTTGGCATGCCATACACTATGCCTGCACCGATATTTTTGGATAGCTTTCCGGTAATTCCAAGCATTCCAAAGGGAACCGGAGAAGAATAGCGTGCCATATATGTGTAGCCTTCTGCATCCACCGGAGGTTTAATATTCAGCTCTATGGTAAGCTTGGCAGAATCTGGCAAAACTACTGCGGGATTCAAATAAACCCCGGACACATCACCCAAAACTGCTGCACCTGTATAGCCTCTACCCGAGGCAGCAGTACCGGTGAAGTTTTTGCCAAAGCTATCATAAAATGGGTTGCTGAATTGCGGCATCGGAAGCTCTATCCCCTCATCAGTTTGGGCAGATAAAGCACCTGCTAACAATCCAAACAGCAATAACAGGTAACAATAGCGAAGCATAATCCGGCTCCTTATGGCTTAATTGTAAAGGTTTGTTTGCGGTCTTTTCCCACAGATACAATCATCAGGTTGCTTTTGATATAGTCTTCAATTGCTTCCAGATAAAGCTGTGCAGCTTTGGGAAGCTTACCTATGCTACGGCAAGCACTGATATCTTCTTCCCATCCAGGAAAATCTTCGTAAATTGGCTTAACATTTTGCATTTCCATGGGATGAAAAATAAACAAATCAATCTCGTGTCCATGATATTTATAAGCTGTGCACAGTTTTATTTGTTGCAAACCACTTAGCACATCCAGACAGGTTAAAGCAAAGTTATCCACAGTGTTAATTCTGGCACTGTATTTAGCCGCAACCGTATCGAACCAGCCAATACGCCTGGGACGCCCCGTAGTGCTGCCAAATTCATTGCCGGTAGTTCGTATTCTTGTGGCAATTTCATCGTCTATTTCTGTGGGGAAGGGACCTTCACCCACCCTGGTACAATAGGCTTTGTAAACCCCCAAAACATTATCCAGATTGCGAGCAGAAAAGCCTGTGCCAATACCAACCGCATCGGTCATAACCCTACTGGAAGTTACATAGGGATAGCTACCATAAGTTAAATCTAACAAAGCACCCTGAGCACCTTCGAAAAGAATTCTTTCCTCATTTCCTTCTGCAATGGCTAATAGCACTTCCACATCGTTTATATAGTGCTTCAGTTTTTCCATAGCTTTTAGCAGAGGAACAATCTCATTTTCCAATTCTGCTTTGCTAATCTCTATGCCGTGATATCTGTAAAGCTCTGTTACCCTGGATTTCAGGTAATCCGGATAAGCCAAATCCAAAAACCGAATACCCACTCTTGCGGTTAAATCGCTGTAAGCGGGACCAATTCCACGTTTGGTAGTACCAATTTTAGCCTCTGCCAAACGCTTTTCGTTACGTTCGTCTAAGATTTTATGCAAGGGAAGCACAATTCCGGCACGTTGATCAATAAACAGCCTTTTGTCAAGCTTCAAACCATTGGATTCCAGTAGCTTAATCTCTTCCAGCAAGTCAAAGGGATCTATCACCACACCACTGCCAATAAAGCACTTGGTTTTGGGATACAAAATACCGGAAGGGATGGCATGAAACACGTATTTCTTGCCACCGGTTACAATTGTGTGCCCGGCGTTATTTCCGCCTTGGAAACGAACTACAACGTCCGTATCCTTACCCAGATAATCCACTATTTTGGCTTTAGCCTCATCACCCCACATACATCCCAAGACAAGAGTTGAACTCATTTTTCACTCCATAACAAACTACCGTGCATGCTAAAACTTAAAACATATTCTGTCAATGGAAATCTTGTGGGAGTTTGGGACAAAGAAAATAAGAATCCCCAGAAATAAAAAACCACTGGACTTAAATTGGTTGGGTCTGTTTGTAGTTATGTGGAAGTATCATGTTTTTGGCTGTAGTTTTGGCAGTGTTTACTATCAAAGTCTGGAGTCGTTGCAGCTTAACCAAATTTAATTTCATAGAATTATTTCTTTTAGCTGCAAGGACTACAGCGCTTCTATCAGATAAGTCTAAAAAAATCCTGCTGATATATAGTTGGGTGGTACTGATGTCCATTTCACCGTCATAATATTAGATATGTTATTGATTATCAAAGAGTAGAGGCAGGTGATATACTGCTAATCAATTTGAAAGTTCGTGTCGGAGGATATCCTTGGCAGTTCTTTTTTGAACCATTTTTGTGGTTTAGATACCTGCCAAGAGGTTACGAATGCATATAGTATAGCATTCGTAACCTGTGACAAGGCGCATTGGAACTTTAGAAAAACCTAACTTCCGATACGCAAGTATCGTTGTTCTTCGTTCCCGGATGCGAGCCCCAAACCATAATCTTTAGCCATTTAATGCCCTTCTGGTTAATCGGGATCACCTGAGTTTTGCGATTGATATCAAGAGTATATGAGTCCATATTACTAAGTCTGTCATGCTCCACACTGATACTACTAATTCTGTTATACTCAGTCCAGGTATCATCGCCTTTACTGTAGCCAGGAATAATCACCACATTGTCGATATCCCGCTCTACGGGAAATGTAAAAGTGAGGAATTGACCTACTCCGGAACCAGAATCCTCCACCATCCACGCAGTAGTGGGGTTATTATCCAAGACGTTTTCAGCCGGAAATTCTGATCTGCTGGAAGATGCAAAAACCTCAGGAACAGGATTTATTGATGGCTTGATGGTTTCATCTGTAATCGCCCTTATTTCCTGGGGAACGTTGTAGTTTAACTGCCTTTCACATATCTTGCTAAGAACTCCGTTGAATTTGGTGATTTGCGAAGTCCAGTTACCATTAGCATCATACTTGTATTCATAGGTGAAGATACCAGTGTTAGTGTAGTTGTTAGTCATCTCGCCGATAATGTTACCAGAAGAATCGTATGTAAATTCCCTTTCATAAGTTGGTTCATCATTATTATTGTAATCTATACGGGTGCTGGCTTTGGGGGTAGTTCTTCCGCTACTGGCAGGGTATCCGTATTCGAACCGGGATATTTGGTTTCCCTTTCCATCCACGTTCTTTTCCTGAATCATGTTGCCCTCCGTGCAGTGGGAATAGGTTGCCTTGCTGCTTACATTGCCATCTGGTCCATAGAATGTGATATCTGTCAGCCTGCCTTTGTCATCGTAATTGTATGCCCTTTTGTTTACGAGCGTGCCATCCGGAGTGGAATAGCTCAAGTTTAGCCTTTTCCCCTGCTGGTCGGTTTCAAATGCGTATATGCCTTTAAGCGCGCCATTATCAGCCAGGGATATCCCTTTGCTTAGATAGCGGGAATCATCGTTCCAAGCTTTGAAAACCAATTTACCATCTTGGTTAAACTCATACTGCTCAATGGAATTTCCTTCTTTATCAAATACATGGATATTATCCGAGACGAATTCGGTTTTTTCTAAGCTTCCAAAGTTGTCTTTTGCCTTATAGATTGTTGTTCTAACGCTCTTAACATCCTTGCTAAGTGCCATTTCCTGCCTGTCGCTAATCGCAATGCCCTTCCCTTTGTTGTTTCCACCGCAGGCGATTAGCATTAGCGTGGCAAGGGTAATTATGATAAGTATGAAGTGCTTCATTATATCTCCTCTCAATGCTTCGAATATGCTTAACGGGAAAGTATCTGTTTCAAGCCATTCATGGCTTGCGCGACAAGCTTTTGCACAGGCTCGGTGGGATTTTCGCCAATTAGCTTTTCGGCAATAGCTTGGATCTCATCAAATGGTTCGGCGTCACTGCTTTCCTCCGGTTCGCTTTGCTCATCTCCATCATCTTGCAGGCTCATGGCATACTCGATCAATTCCTGCATTTGCGCTAAATCCATGCCAATTATTGTGGTACTAAGCTTGTAAACTGCACCGGATTTCATGTGAAGCTCCAGCTTGGTAAAATCCATACCCAGAAAACTATCCTCTTCCATCAGGCAGTACTCTATATTCCTGAATCTGGCGATGAAACGTTTGGTGCTATTGCCCCAATCCTTCACGCAAATAGCATCTGTGGTTAGCACAATGCCAGCTCCGCCATTATTGCCAATGCCGGTATCGGTAAGCGTAACGATGTCTTCCTGTTTGTAGCGATTCTGACATACAATTGAGAGCATGTTTCGGATTCTTGGCTCCCACTCATCTTCAATAGGTTCGTTGCCGGTAATTTCAGCAAACTTTTTGATCAGCAATTCCTTGATGCTTTCCATTTTATCTCCTTTGGTGAGACCCTCTTGCCGGTTTCCCGTGCCGAATCTGCTACCATAAAGATGATAATAAAAAAGCCCCTGGACAAATCAGGGGCATGGGGTTGAATTTGATTAAGAATAAGCTAACAATCGTTTCTAAATTGGGACAGCCTAAACAAGTTCCCTCTTTACTTTCACAGAAAGTTCTTCACAGGCTTTCACACAACTGCTGTATTCTTCGATCTCAGTTTCCTTGTTTTGCATAGCTTGCTTGAGCTTATTGATATCTTCGAGTGCTCTGTTTATAAGCATCTTTCCAAGATTCTTTCTTATCTCCTGCAGTTTCTCTCTAAAAGAAGCTACTTCCCTGTCTAAAGTATCAATAATATTCAAACCTAGAAGATTCATAGCGTTTCCAAGTGCTATATTCAACTTGTCAACGCCTGTGTCAGTTTGCTGGGGTTTGGGGAACTGGTTTGCCATCTCTTCTATGTAAGTACTTGGATCAATTCGAATAGATGGGAAACTGATTTGATCCATTGCTTCCTGAATCACCTGCTTGAAGAAGTTCGGATTGAATGAATCGTCTTCAGCATCGAAACTCTCTCGTATTACATTTAAGAGATCAAGGCGTAGTTTCTTGGGTTCGATCAGCTCGTTAAACAAGGTTTCGATTTCATTGCAAGCAAGTGCAGAACCCTTGCGCAAATTATCCAATGCGTTATTAACTGTAGCATAGCGAAAAGTGACAGTCTTTTCATATGATGCATCCTCGTAGACTGTCCTTTTAAAAATCCACCACCCCTTTGTTCTTGCAACTGTGCGTGTAACCCATTCTTGCTTTGTTCCAGTCTTTTCCAGTACCTGAGAAAGCCCAGTGGTTTCTTCTCTTATTCTTGCCTTGGTATCTATTGAGTTTTTTGCACATGAACTAATCAAGTCCCCAATCACCTCTGAGACACCTGCTTTTACACCGTCGATCTGCAAAGTGAGTTGATTTTCTTGCTTCACCAACTCGGCAACCCCTTGATGTTGCAAAATCGCTATAGACTCGGCTGATTTTTCTTTGATTTTTTTGATCAATTCCTGCAGTTTCTGAGCCGCAGATGGCGTAAGAGCACGGATTTTCTGTAGAAGAATCTCGTTCTTTTCACTTTTAACCTGATGGTATTTGTTTGTTACTGTGGCGATATTGCCCATTCTGATAAGGGTATCCTGATCAAGACAGAAATCCTGCCATTTTTCGGAAAGTTTTAGCAATCTCTGATAGGTGTTTCTTTCGCTGTTGTCCCAGTTAACTTCACTCTTTATGGTAAAATTGTGCATCTGAGCAGAGATATAGATGGGAGGCAGGCAAGCAAGCAGTTTATCTTTGATTTCGGAACTGATAAACTCGTTGTTTACCAAGTGATTGGTAAGTGTTTTCTCAGCATGGGCGTTATTGCGCCTATGTATATCTGCTTCCACTTCCATCAGGCTTGTTGAATCAAGGTAATTCTGCAGTGCGGAATCGTATTTTGAGCCAATCAGAACGAAATTGTTAATCCCATCCGAGGGTAATTGTGAAACCAATAGATTTACATCATTTGCATCAAAAAAAGCCCCACCAGTTTGGCTGAGAAAGAAAGCTACATCGGTGGTCTTTAGTATCTCACGCGTCTTTTCTGTACGGGCAGGAACTGGATCATTTAAACCGGGGGTATCCACAATCTCCAAATCACTTAATCGTGGATCGTTCACATAGAGGTATACTGCCTTGCTAATTGGCGTCAGCTTTCCGCTTTCACCAACAAATTCATCTAGTTGGGATCGCATACGTGAGAGATCATCAAAGGCTATGGTTTTCCTCTTACTGGCAATAATGGAAGATATATCCAGATTGTTTTTTCTGGCTGCATCCACCATTTCAAAAGCGGCTTTTGAGCTGGCGTAGTTTTCAGAATTGGGATTCACTGGGATGGGTTTACCCTGTTTATTGGCTTCTGCTAACCAAGCATCATACTTGTTTTTTAGTTGCAGATATTCGTCAGCAGAGTTTTGCATGCGCTCCCAATCGCTTTGACTATAGAACTCGATTTCTACACGGCAGTCCTCGGAATGACGGATGATTGTGAGATTAGCTGTCTTGGGTGTGGCTGCCTTGGGTAACACCTCTTCTCCATCAAAGAGGAAAGTGTTTAGAAACGAGGATTTGCCAGCTTTTACCTGACCAATAATAGCAATACGCAATAACCTGTTTTCGTTGAAGGTATTAGTAAACTGCTCGTTAAAAGCCTTACTATTGTCTCGGCATTCTTTCTGCATTTGATCGAATTTGATAGATGCAGCTTCAAGCTCAGAATAGAGTGAAGCTATCTTTTGGGGGAGTTCTTGATTAATCATAGTTTTAGTCCTTATATTAATTATGTAATTCTCTTTGCTCTGACTTCAATGGACTGACCTTGTTCTGCCATATTTTGAAATGCTGAGGATGTCATTCAAGATTCATTATGTGCCACTCATGTGAATACAGATTAAATTCTTGAGGGGACTCTTTGATTAGATAAGTCGTCGGATGTAAAAGTATTGCTGTTTGCCAGTAAACAATTTCCTGCATTACCAGATAATTTGGCATCATGTGTGTGATTAATATCACAGTTATGAAATATTGAAGAATGAATATCATTATATTTTCCGTAAAAGTCGTCCTCGTGTTGGTAACAATTCAACTTCTTCATCCAAAGCCCGCTTCCCTCTTTGGCTTTGTTATCATTAAAAGTGCATCGCAAGATTCTGTTACAGCCTGCTTTCCCAGAAACATAATAACTCGATATGTATTCAGTATTTGTTTCACCCAAATAGACCCCCGCTCCTCCATTTTTTATCGCAGAACAATTTTTAAAGAGACACTTCTCAAATCTTATATATCTATCATAATCGAAAAAGCCTCCTCCTGATTCTGTTGCATAACAACTAAGAAATTCCGTATCCTTACAAATTGGTAAATCACTGCCTCTACTACCATCTATCACAAGGTCATAGCATGGATATGATTTATTACCCTTAGCAGATATTGTATCATGCACAACCATTGACCCGCCATTGCATCCGCTCCTGCACTTAACAAACTTACTGTCTTTTATGCCGTACGAAGATTTCCAGAAACTTAGTGCTCCTCCATCTCCTGAAGCAGTGCAATCCTCAAAGTGGCATTTGTCAATCAATATCGCACAATCCCTCATTAGAATTGCACCACCTTCTTCTTTCTCTGCTCCATTCAAATTGTATCCGCATGAGATAAATTTGGAGGATATGATGGTTACATTCATGCAGTTCGTTAAACTCATAGCCCTTTTCCCTTTCACATTCTCGAACTTAACATCTTCCAGCAAAATGCTTGTCGCCTTATCAGAACTGATACCTAAGTTATCAAAACTGCAATGATTCGCTACATAGGAAGCCGCTAAGCCAACGTAGAATCCCTTCCCTCCCGAAAGGCTGCAAGAATTTAGGGTAAGAGTGCTATTTTCGGCGCAAGTAATTTCGGTTTGTCTAAAAGAGGATTTGCTAATCTTTATCTTCGCCCCTTTTTCTATGGTGAGATTTCCCCCACCACTAAAGACCAGGTCTAAATCATTCAGATCATGCTCGCCTGAGAGCGTTATGGGCTTTTGGATTAAGTATTTTCCCTTTAGCTGGATACCATTTGCCAGGTCTTCAGTAAATGAGAGCCTTGCCTCAAACCACTGGCTATTATATGCCTCATGTAAGGCATAAATTGGGAACGCCTCCGGTACTTCTGCGAGCAAATCCAGCAGCATCTTTTCATCCTGGCTTAGGATGACAGTGGCAAGCTTGAGGCAGGTAATCACTTCCTTGCGTGAGAGCTTTAGCGCGTCTGCCAAACGCCCCAGCAGGTCAGCTTCCTTCTGGCTGATTTGCTGATCAATCATACTAGCTATCAATGCATCAAGGAAAAACCAGAGTTCCAGTTGCTCATGCTGAATGCTCTTCAGGATATCTTCAAGGCGTTCATCAATATTAACGATCTGGCTGATAAGCTTTTCAAAATCAAGATCGCCGACACCTAGGCACAAAGCCTTTAGGTAATTGGCTTCTTTCACAGATATTTCCTTATCTTCAAAGGCTATAGCTGTCAGGAGGCTAAGATACAGTTCTTTGGTGAGAACATCACACGAGCGCAAAATGTGCTTATCAAGACTGTGCATCTTGGGCAGTAACTCATCTAACTTCTTTTCAATGGTGTACTTCTTCATATATCTATCTCTTTTTCTTTTTTGTGGTAGTTTCGGACTCGGCCGTATGTTGCTTACAGTTGCTAGCCTTGCACATATCCTGCAGCTGAACCAAGCTGATAAAGTTTATCAAATATGCTCCGTGTACTTTTTCTGAGTTTAATGGCTGGTGTCCTTTCAGGTAATCCTGCAGACTGCGAATATCTCTCTGAAGAACGGCTCTGGCGAGGGTACAGATTTCCTTGGCATCGATCTGAGTTATACTAAGGCAATCACAGAGTAACCCTATGTACTGAGCTTCAGGGTCAGTGATCGGGCTGTCAATAGAAGCAAGAATTAAGGCGTCCAACAATAAATATAGTTCTGCTTCATCTCTCTTAACATTGCGTATCTTTTTCTCCAGAGAAGTAACAGTCATTTTTGCACAGAGATTGTGATAGAGTTCTATTGTCTGCAGTTTCAGTCCTGCTGCCAGATTCTTCAGATATTGAAGTTCTTTTGGATCAAAATCTCTGTCAGCACCAGCAACAGCAGTTAGTAGGGTCAAATAATCGTTTTTAAATGCTGTATCCTTCCCCTTCAGAGGATGATTGCGTAGCGTCATTTTTTCGTGAACTTGCTGTATTGTATTCATGAGGTGTTCTTGGACATTTTTTTCACTTTTGAGCATCTTTCGTATCCTCCTGGTGTATCTTTATCTGTGTCATTAGCTTCATTATGAGAGCAGAATAGCTAAACTGAGTGACTTTTCTGAAGCTATGAAATGCTTCCTGCATTTGATCTGTGCCAGATGTCTTTGCCATATTAACCTTCAGATCAGCACAATCGAACGCACCAAAACTGATGTGTTCATACCACGCTAATTCCTTGTTATTGAGTTGTTCAGATCCCGAGAGATTGTGCAGAATAATCTCATCAATGCTTGAAATCTTGATCTGGTGCTTATCGCAGTAAGACCTGAGCAAGGATCTGAGATCAAAGCTTTCGGATGATAGCATTTCAATTTCATTCGGCTCAGGGAGTTCAATCCCAGCTAGG
>JAQVMI010000047.1 GCA_028703735.1 Candidatus Cloacimonadota bacterium
AGGTTGTGTGAGAACATCTTTTCTTGTTCCCGCCTGTGACACTCTATACATTATTTCACGACTGATTCCATTGTTTTCATCTATTCATTACAAGTCAAGATAATTATTAAAAATGACCACAAAAAAAATACGGGACTGATTAAAACGTAGAAACAGAAGAATCCTCTCTGATTGATTGTGAGCCGCAGTTACAGCTTATGGCTTCAGTTGTGGCAATGCACGCATATCCTTCAGCCCTCGTAACATAGGATTGCATCCTGTTGTAGGTGCGTGGTTTGCAACCCGCACCAAGGTAAACTTTAGCCGCTATTTGAACGTATTAGTCCTTCAGCCTTCGTAACATAGGATTACATCCTGTTGTAGGTGTGTGGTTTGTAACCCGCACCATTTGAACGCATTAGTCCTTCAGCCTTCGTAACATAGGATTGCATCCTGTTGTAGGTGCGTGGTTTGCAACCTGCACCATGTGAACGCATTAGTCCTTTGCACCGCTGAAAATTGAGATTCCTTCACAAATCGTAAATGGTGCAAATGACTCCTGCTGTTTGTGAATGGCGCAAATGACTCCTGCTTTTTTTAATCAGTTGCCTGGCACACAGGGCAGAAGAAACTGGATCTGCCAGATTGAACTATACGGGTTACTTCGTGACCAAGAGGGCAGGTTTTTTTTTGGTAAACCCGCAAAAAATGCTGGAATTCTCCTGTTTTATCGTCTATCCTGCGAAAATCTGAAATACTTGTGCCACCCACCCTGATAGCTTCGTTCAGAACTTCTTTTGTATGTTGAACGATGCTGATAGCAGCTTTGGAAGAAAGCGATCCCGCAATTGCAGTAGGCGCAATCCCTGCTCTGTACAGAATTTCGCAAACATAAATATTCCCCAAGCCTGCAATTATGTTTTGATCTAATAGCACAGATTTTATCGGAGCTTTTTTTCCGGCAAGCAGTTTGTGTAGTTTTACAGGGGTAAAATCCTGCTCCAGAGGTTCAAATCCGAGCTTTGGAAGGTAAGAGGGCACATTTTGGCTAACGCAATGGATAATCTTACCAAAGGTTCGGATATCTATGAAGTGGATTACTTCCCCTCCCTGAAGGCAGATTCTGGCACGTTCATGCGGTAAAATATCGGTGCTATCACAGGCAGCAACCAGCTTACCCGTCATCCGTAAATGAATAATTAAACTGCTGCCCCCGCTAAGGTTAATAACCATATACTTCCCACGCCTATATGAAGATATCACTACGGCGGGAAAGGGTTCTGAAGGCAAATCCTCATCCACAATCACAGTGCCGGGATAATAGCATTCCAAAGCCACTATAGCCTTGTTCGCCACGGAGCTGATAAAGCCATCCAGCACGGTTTGAACTTCTGGTAGTTCCGGCATGCTTAACCCTTGTGAATCAAGTATTTATTTACTGCATGTGCAGCGTTTGCCCCATCACCAACAGCAGTGGCTACCTGCCGCAAAGTTTTGGCTTGAACATCCCCTGCTGCCCAAACGCCTTCCAACGAAGTGGCATTATCGGCATAGCTTTTTATATAGCCATTTAGCAGCTCTATTTGTCCTTCAAATAGTGAGGTATTGGGAATCGATCCCACAAAAATGAAGATTCCATCCACTTCCAGTTTTTCCGGTTCCCGGCTGTCTGCTTTTTTTATTTTCAGGCTGCGGGGCTCTGTGGCAAAATCAATTGTTTCCACTGTGGTATTGGGGATCAGCATAATCTTTGGTTCGGCTTTCACTCTTTCCTGTAAAATTGAATCAGCGGTGTATTTGTCACTGCGGTGAATCAGATAAATCTGCCTGGCATACTTCGCTATGAACAGTGCTTCTTCGAAGGCGGAATTTCCCCCTCCTACCACTGCTACTACCTTATCAGGATAAAAGGGTCCGTCGCAAGTGGCACAATAGGAAACGCCGTTTCCGGCATACTCCGCTTCACCTTCAATATCCAAAAGGCGAGGAGAAGAACCGGTGCAGATAATGATGGTTTTTGTTTTCCAGGTGTTATGCTCTGTGGTAACTTCTTTCACCTCACCGGTTAAGGTGGTGGAAATCACGTTTTCGCGCACTATTTCCAGCCCAAAGAACCGCGCTTGTTTTTCCATGTCCTGAGCAAGGGTCTGCCCCAAAACAGGTTCCGGAAATCCGGGGTAATTCTCCACCCATTGGGTTGCAATAAGCTGTCCTCCGGGAACCGCAGCTTTTTCTATCATCAGGGTTTTCAGTTTATAGCGCGCAGCATAAAGCCCTGCCGTTAAACCGGCAGGACCTCCACCTATGATTATCAGGTCAAAAAGCTGCGTGGCATCCACATTGTCAGAAAGGCTGATATTGAAATCCAGCATCTTACAAAGCTTCTTTCAGCTTGGCAATCAGCATGGCTTCCGGAGCAGCACCTTCCACAAACCATTTTTCGTTGATGGTAGTGCGGGGAACACCCTGAACGCTGTATTTCTGTGCCAAATGAGGAAATTCGGTAATCTCCACCATGTCTGCCACAACATGCGGACTAACAAAGGCTAATTGATGAGCCAATATTACAGCTCCAGGACAGTAAGGACAGGTTGGTGTTACAAATACTTGCAAATGAACGGGTTTGCTAAGGTTGCTAAGGAAGGTTTTGGTTTCGGGAGTTAGCTTGGTAATTCCGGTGGAAACCATTAAAATGGCTGATAACAGGGAAGAGAATTCGTATCCTGCAGGTATCCCATAGAAACGAATTCCATAATCTTTATCACCCAATACGGCAATAGCTGGTATTTTATCTATTCCCATGCTTTTAACTGCTTCTTCATCACCATCGAACTGCTTCACTTCCAGCTTAAGCAGTTTATTGGCAGCAATCAATTCGCTTAGCAAAGTATGAGTATCCTTGCAATATCCACATTCGAAAGGCTGGGTAAAAAGCATCAGGGTTACCGGATTTTTCATATTGGCAAGGGCTTTGGTTACTTCCTGCATTACTTTTTCATCTAACATTGGCATTTCATTCTCCTAATGAGTTTTTATTAGAAAGGATAACTGAGAATTGGCAAATGTCAAGTAAATAAGTAGGATATGCTATCTAATTGCAGAAAGGGGTGATGGAGTGCGGGGGTGCTGGAGTGCTGGGGAGTTATGGTACTTTGGTGAAGAGAAATCATTTCAGATTGTAAAAGGCTATTTTTTATGTACTTGGCGTTATTTTTCGGTTTGAACTGTTAAGTAATTCTTAACAGTTGAATCTGTATCTAATTCACCTTCCTTCAGTATATTACGGATATGCCTACTGATATTGGGTATATAAGTTTGATATAAATCAGCTAATTGATTTAGGTTCAACCAGATAGATTCGCTATCCCTATTCAGGGCGATCTGGTATTTGCCTCCCTCTTCACTATAGAGAACAATCTGGCTAAATGGCTGGATTACCTGTTTCTTTTTCACCTATCCCTCGCAGTATAAGAATCTTTATTTTTACATGTATCTACGCTGTTGTTTTCTGTCAACCGGAATTTCAAGGCTAATGCCGCTGGGGAAAATAGTGTATGGCAACAAGGATTTAGCGGATTATATAGACATTATTTTGACATACCATAAAACCGTAATGACAGTCGCCTCGACTGTCTTCATAACTTAGCACTCGAGGCGAGTGCAATTACGATCATGACATTTCAATCCCAACTCTTCCTTGCCTCAATTAAGGAATCAATAAGGAATCACTACGGATGAAGTCCTTAATGATTCCGCAATGATACCGTAATTCCAGCGGGAGCTACGCAAAAGCCGGTCAAAAAAAAGCTTTTATTTGTAACTACAGTCGCCTCGACTGTCTGCACACGAGGCGTGTGCAATTACGATATGCAGACTTATACTAAACACCATGTTAAATAGCTCACTTTCATAACGTGTGGGTAACTTTTGTCATTCTGGACTTGATCCGGAATCCAGTTTTTACAAACCACATCGTGTAATTGCTGTAATATACTGGTTAACAGCATGTTATCACTAAAACATTTCTAAAATGGATTCCTGCCTTCGCAGGAATGACAAGAAAAAAAACTCTACCCCCTCGTTATGAAAGAGAACCCAAAAAGCTATCTAACTGCACTGACCGTTGTTAGGCGTTGCAGCAGCGTGTTTCGTTTACTTCCTTCACCCAGGCTAAGATCGCTAACCACGGTTTTATTCACCACCAGAATATCGTCTTTACCGGTTCCATCCGGGCAACGGTAACCCCAAATATCGTGTAGCACGTAGGGTTTTCCATTATATGCCCCCAAATATAGCATTATATGCCCGCTAAGGCGCAAAAATGTGATTGCAGGCAAAGCCAGGTTTACTATCACGCTATCGCGAAATGCAGTGCTATCGCCGGGGGAAAATTCGTAAAGCAATGCGGCTGCTTTTGCTTGTTGCAAGCCATTGCGTGGAAGGAAAATGCCAAAGCAGGAAAATACATGTTTCAAGAGGCTGGAACAATCAAAATCGCCATAGCTATCACCCCATCCATAGCCGGTTCCCAAGGTTACAAAAGCCAATTTATAAACATTGCGGGCTGTATATGGCAAATACCCTTTGTGTGCGTCCTCTTTGGCAAGATATGCTATGGAAAACCCATCCATCTTGGGGATCTGGATTTGGTAATATGCACCGCTTTCCCCCAATAAAGGAAAGGCAGTTCCAATGCGGCAGAAGGTTAATAAATTCCTTGCCTCTGCATCCCGCCATATATCTGCCTTCGCTTTTGTTACTACTACCTTGGATTCTGCCCTGATGTAATTAAGCCAATCTGTGCGATACAAAAAGCAAACGTCACTTTTACGATACCAACCACTGGAGGTGGAACAAGCACCATAAACCCACAATCCATCAGCCGAATCATGATAGAACACTGTGGGAGTTCCCATATCGTAACCGCTGTTTTGCAATTGATCAAATTCCACATCCAGGCTGTCACTATTCAAATTTAGCTCGCTGGGAGCAAGACGCTGATTTGTTAGCTTTGCAGGAAAGCCAAAACGAACCTGCACACTGGGGGGAACTTCTTCCACATTAGCGTTTTGCAGCAGTGAATCCCACAACGCCTCCGAAATTCCAAATCCGGAAGAATCATATTTTGCCACAGACTTCAGCTTCCGTAGTGATTCCCGGATTTCTTTGCGGATTGCAGAACCGGAATAGGTTTTAGCATGTTGCACAATGCGTGTAACAGTCCCTTGTTTATGTACTCTTTCATTAAATTCGGCTATTTGCTGATTAGCAATTACCAAGCTATCGGGATTGGGGTGCAGGTTTATCCAAAAACCAGGGGTATTCATTCCCGGCAGTGTGTTTGGTAGCCTTGCAGGTGCTGCCAGATTTACTGCATGGAGGCTGAAGAAGCAGCTAATAACAAGAGCTATACACAAGCAAAGGGTTGGTTTCATAGCTATTCCACTATTGTATCCAAAACCGGTAGCATTTCTGCCAGTAAATCTTCGTACCTGCCTTCCAGAATGGCTTTACGTGCCATTTGCATCAATTCCTGATAAAACCACAGGCTGTGAATTGTGGTAAGGCGCATGCCCAAAATCTCGTTCATGGTAATAAGATGCCTTATGTAAGCCCGGGAAAAATGAGTGCAGGTATAGCAACCACACTGTGGATCTATGGGGCGAAAATCTTCCTTGTAACGTGCAGCCTTTATTATCATCTTGCCATAATGGGTGAAAATGCTGCCTTTACGTGCGTTACGGGTTGGCATTACACAATCGAACATGTCCACACCCCGCGCAATGTTATTAAGTAAATCGCTCGGTGTGCCTACTCCCATTAAATAGCGTGGTTTATCCTTGGGTAGAATATCGTTCAGGAAAGCCGTAATGCGGAACATATCATCTTTCCCTTCGCCAACTGCAAGCCCACCAAGTGAATAACCCGGGAAATCCATATCCATCAGAGCAAGGGCAGATTCCTGGCGCAAATCTTCATATACGCCTCCCTGAACAATGCCAAACAGAGCTTGATGCTGCGGATTATTAAAGGCTTTCAATCCACGCTCTGCCCAAAGCAAAGTAGTTGCAAGGGATTTCTTCACGTAGTCTTTCGTAGCAGGGAAAGGCGGGCATTCGTCGAAACTCATGATGATATCGGCACCCAAGGCTTGTTGAATCTCCATCACGGATTCCGGAGTAAAATGATGCAAAGAACCATCTATATGCGAACGGAAGCTTACACCTTCTTTGGTAATTTTGCGTAATGCAGCCAGGCTCATCACCTGAAAACCACCACTATCGGTTAACATGGGGCGATTCCAATTTATAAACTTGTGCAAACCACCGGCTTTCCGGATAAGTTCGTGTCCCGGACGCATATACAAATGATAGGTGTTTCCCAGGATTATCTGTGCCTGAACCTCTTCCAATTCGTGAGGGCTCATAGCTTTAACTGTTCCCAGGGTTCCTACAGGCATAAAAACAGGGGTAAGGATTTCACCATGATCGGTTACAATCTTCCCTGCCCGGGCTTTATTATCTGTCTTTTGGAGAGTAAAACTAAACATTTTCCTTCTTCAATCCCTACTACTGCGCATTGCTTATAAGCCTCAGTATCAATTTGCTGATATCAGAATAAAATGCATACACAAACAACAGCATCAGTAAGGCGAAGCCAATCCGTTGCAAAAAGGCTTGAATTTTTGCAGGAACAGGACGCCGGAATAAACCCTCTAAAATGGCAAACATGATGTGTCCACCATCCAGAACCGGAATAGGCAGCAGGTTCATAATCATCAAAATAAGGCTGATAACCGCAAAAAAGCTGATAAGAGAGCTAAAGCCCTTCTGACCAGCCTGTTGGCTGATAGTAGCCATCATCACGGGACCACCCATGCTGTTTTTTAGTTCCTCGGGTCTGCCAATCAGTTTGTATAACCCCACGTAGTTCATTATTATAAAGCTGACAGTGCTTTTTGCACCATAGACAACTGATTCCCTGGCAGTGAAAGTTTTAACGCCTTTCACCGGTAAAAATTGGCTGATGCCAATCATTTTCTGCTCACCCATGATCACACTTTTTTCCAATGCGATAGAGCGGATTAGCATCTGGCTGCCTCTTTGGATTTTTAGCTGCACTTGTTTATTGGGAGAACCTGTTATCTTGTCGCGCATGGCATACCAATCTGCCACAGCAACGCTATCCACTTCCAGGATTTGATCGTTTGTTTTTAGCCCAGCCCGCCAAGCAGGCATACTGGTGTAAACTTCGCCTATTGTGGTAGTGGATTTTGGCAATAGGCTATGCTGCAACGAATCCACCTCTCCGCTTTGGATCTGAAGCTCTTGAGTGTTACCGTTGCGGGATACCAGAATTGTATTTTGCTGTTTGTTACTTAGCGCAACAAGGAACTCGTTAAAACCTTTGATGTCCTTGCCATTAACAGCTACTATGCTATCGGCAGGATTGAAAACCTCTGCCCATCTGCCTTCAGCCTGATAAATAACCGGTGCCCAATCCTCTGTTTTTTGAGGCAGCAGGAAAGCGAAAACGAACAGGATAAACCCAAAGATTAGGTTTGCAAATGGTCCGCTGAAGGCTATAAGGGCTTTTTTCCACCAGGCTTGCTGCTGAAAAGAACCGCCTATTACTTCAGAATCGTTTTCATCAGGGTTTTCCCCCTTCATTTTTACATATCCACCCAAAGGAATCCAGGCTAGCCGGTATTGTATGCCTTTTCGTTCAAATTCTGCCACAGCTCTGCCAAAACCGATGGAAAACTTCTCTATCCCCACCCCAAAAGCACGGGCTACAAGAAAATGCCCCAGTTCGTGTATGGTGATCATCAGCCCCAGGGCTATAATCATTAGTAGTAGGTTAATCAATTAGAGCTCCATAAGGTGAAAAGGTGGAAAAGTGGAAAGGTGAAACACTTGGAGGTGAAAAAGTGGAAAGGTGGAAAGGTGAAACACAGTTTGATGCTTGAGGGCAGGGTATAGCTTTAGTGTGAAGGTCGAAAGGTGAAAGGGTGGAAAGGTGGAAAGGTGAAACACGGTTTGAAGCTTGTAGGCAGGTTATAGCTTTAGTGTGAAGGTGGAGAGGTGAAAAGGTGAAACACTTGGAAGGTGAAAAGGTGGAAAAGTGAAAAGGTGAAACACTTGGAGGTGAAAAGGTGGAAAAGTGGAAAGGTGGAACACTTGGAGGTGAAAAGGTGGAAAAGTGGAGGGGTGAAACACGGTTTGAAGCTTGTAGGCAGTGTATAGCTTTAGTGTGAAGGTGGAGAGGTGAAACACTGTTTGATGCTTGAGAGATAGGTGTAGCTATAGTGTAAAGCGAATCCGCAGAGTTAGTTCCCATGCACGAAAATCTATCAGTTTGTTTCACCTTTTCACTTTTCCACCTTTCCACTAAACCTTGTTTCACCTTTTCACCCTTCCACCTTTCCACTATACCTCTTCCAACCTCAAACACTAATCTTCGCCAAAGTAATCGCAATAAAGCTTGCCACGTCTGTAGCATAAGAGCCTGTGCCAAAGCCTGCATCATAGCCTAATTCTATGGCAAGTTCATGTGAAAGACGTGGTCCTCCGCAGATAAACAGCATTTTGTGTCTAAGCCCTTCTGCTTCGGCAAGCTCTATCAAACGGGTAAGATTCTTTATGTGGATATTCTTTTGGGTTACCACCTGCGAAACCAATATTGCATCGGCATTTTCGGCTCTGGCACGTGCAAGCAGATCTTCCGAGCTTACCTGTGCACCCATATTTATGGCATTGAAGCCATGATAGCGTTCCAATCCATAGCGATGGTTGTAGCCTTTCATATTCATAATGGCATCTATACCCACAGTGTGCGCATCGCTTTCGATGCATGCTCCCACCACGGTTAGCTTGCGTCCCAAATGCTGCTCTATAAAGGCATCTGTGCTTTCCATATCCATCACTTCAGTTTCCACCACCTTCACCTTTATCTTGCTTTTGTCCACCCCACAAGAGGTTACGGCATAGGCGATAAAATGAGTGAAACCTTCCCGCAGATCGCGCATTCCGGTTATTTCTGCTTCGTCGAATCCCATTTGAATTAGCAAAACCCGGGCTGCTTCTTTTCCAAAAGCATCCGCAGGAACCGGCAAGGAAAAAGAAAGCTGCATCTTGCCATCGTTCATTGTGTCACCATAGGGACGGATTATATTCTTGTTCATAAGCCCAACTCCTGTTTCATGGCGTCCATAAAGGGATTGTAGTAGTCCTTATCCCGCAGGAAAACCCCGGACAAGCCCTTTCCGCCATTCTCAAAGCGTTTAATTTCGGCAAATTCACCCTTTTCCATTGCAGCAAAGAGGCTTTCGTTGGCTACTCGTTCCAGAAAATCCACTGCCTGTTGCAGAACTTCATTGGCACGGCGGTTGATAAAGCTATCCGGAGCCAAACACAGGCTTTCATCCAGGTTTTTTACTGCTTTAAACAGATATTGCGCATTTTCTATGGCAAGCGAGCGATCTGCCAAATGTGGAGTGTGAATCGCTTCCGTCATCATCCCCAAAAGCTGCACACCCTGATTGGTAAGCTGTCCCACAAAATTGAACATGGCATCCATCAGATGTGTTTTAAAGATATTTCCACTGGCAAACTTCGTGGGTGGCATATATTTAACCGGTGCATCCGGGAATAAGGTTTTGGTAAGCAAGGCATGTGCCAGCTCGTAACTGAAGCTGTTTTCCGTATCCGGATTTATCTCATAGGCATGTCCCAAACCCATCTTATCGGGTTTTATTCCGCTAAGCAGAGCAAAACTTTCGTTGATAAGCTGGCTGGCAGTAACGGTATAGGCTTTATCTATGGCATCGGAGGTGGTG
>JAQVMI010000048.1 GCA_028703735.1 Candidatus Cloacimonadota bacterium
AAGATTAAAAAACTCCTTTAGCATAGATGAAAGCCTGACACTTGAGGCTGATACTTACACACGTTTTTACATTGCGGAAGTGCCAAAACTGAAAATTGAAATTGTGAATGATGTTCCCGAACGTTGGGGAGTTTCTAACAAGGCAATGGGCTTTGAAATTGATAATCCCGCGAATATACTGTCCAACAAACTCGGCTGCATCATCAGCAGAGATGAACCCAAAGACGTTTTCGATATCGTAACTCTATCAGAATCATATTCTTTTAATTGGAAGGAAGTTTACTCGCAGACTTTACGCAAGCAGATAATCAGCGAAACCGATATTGCAATGCGTTTAAATAGTTTCCCTGTGCAATGGTTGGCTGATGTTCCCTGGAGCAAAAGGCAAATAGACTATGAAGATTTTGCCGATAAACTTCAGATTATTGCAGATGATCTCATTTTGGCACGGGACAATTCCCTGGGCATGCATAAACCAAAGCTTGAGATTGCAGAGATAAACACTCAAGCGCAAAATTCTTAGCTAAAAAATATGTCCCCTTTCGATATAAGCTCAGCCAGAGAATTCCAGAAAGCTAAGCGTTTGAAAAGAGAACAGCTTCTCCAGAATCGCTTTGATGCTGCGAAGCGGGATTTTGAACTGATTACCCAAATGCTAATCGCAAAGTATAACCCCCAAAAGATTTACCAATGGGGCTCGCTGATCGCTAGAGAGCACTTCTCGGAGGTTTCTGATATTGATATCGCATTGGAAGGGATTACTAATCCAGAAACTTATTTTAAGCTGCTTTCAGAAGCCCAAAGCATGAGCGATTTTTCTTTGGATATTGTGGAAATGGAGAAGATACATCCTTTGCACCGTGAGATGATTATCAGAAAGGGGAAATTGATCTATGAAAGAAGTTAATCCTGATGTAGCAGTCCTGATCGCTCAAGCGGAAAATAGCCTGGAAATCATCAGACAAAATTTCGCATTTTACAACGGTTTTATTGCAAATGAATATAAGAGTCTGGGTAAATCTACAATTTCAGCAATGGTGTTATCACAGGTTTTTGTGGATTTCTACACCTGTGTGGAAACCTTTATGTTTCGCGTCTCACAAGAATTTGAAAACAACCTGAAAAAAGAGCAATGGCATAAAGATTTGTTACAGAAAATGTCACTCCTGATTCCTAACATTCGCCCTGTCCTGCTTTCTAAAACTACCAGCCAACTGCTAAGCGAGTTACTGCAATTCCGCCATTTCAGGCGTTACTACTTTGATTTCGATTATGATTGGGAAAAACTGGAGTTAATCGAGAGAAAGTATATTCAAGTCCAACCCTTGCTGATAGCGGACTTCCAAAACTTCATTTCCTTCCTGCAGGAAATCTAACAGCTTATATTTTTTACCATAGAAAACACAATATTCTCCAGTTTTATTATTGTTTAAATTCGCATTTGTGATCTTTTATCTGTGTTCATTCGTGGGAAGGGGTAAACTCTCATAGATCACCCCAGAACTGATATGCTTCAAGTCCAACATTATGACAATTAATAGTTGATTAGCCTCTTATAAACGGTTTTATGGAGCAGACATCGTTTACCAAAATAATAGTAGAAAAGCATTGAGAGCTAAGTTTATGAATATAGTATTAGTTACCGGTGGTGCCGGTTTTATCGGCAGCAACTACATCCGTAGCTTATTTTCGGATGCATCTTTTAGTGGCAAAATCATTAATTTGGATAAACTTACCTACGCAGGTAATCTGGAAAGCCTTAGTGAGATCGAGAAAAACTATGTAGGTACCAGATACTTCTTTGAACTTGCGGACATTTGCGATAACGAAGCTGTCGCAAGAATATTTAAGCAATATCGTCCTGATACTATTATAAATTTTGCTGCTGAATCGCATGTAGATCGCTCTATAGATGGTCCCCTGGAATTTGTTCACACCAATGTGATGGGGACGGCAGTCCTTTTGCAGAATGCCTTAGAGCTATACCGAACTCTTGATGAAGAGCAGAAAGCAAATTTCCGTTTTCACCATGTTTCCACAGACGAAGTTTATGGCTCTTTGGGTGATGAGGGTTTCTTTTTGGAGACAACTCCCTACGATCCCAGCTCTCCCTATTCCGCTTCCAAAGCTTCTTCCGACCACTTGGTGCGTGCCTGGCAGCATACTTTTGGGCTGCCGGTTCTGATTACTAATTGCTCCAATAACTATGGCAGCTACCAGTTTCCAGAAAAGCTGATTCCCTTGATGATCCTGAACTGCCTGGAGCACAAACCTCTGCCAGTTTATGGGAAAGGACTAAATGTGCGGGATTGGCTATATGTAACAGATCATTGCGAAGCAATAACCAGTGTGATACGTAGGGGGAACCCAGGGCAAACTTACAATATTGGCGGGAATAACGAAATTAAGAATATAGACATAGTGCTAACCATTTGTCAGCTTTTAGACGAACTGATGCCCTCCGCAAAGCTGTCTTCTTACCAAGAGCTTATCACCTATGTGCAAGACCGCCCCGGACACGATCTCCGCTATGCGATTGATGCCAGCAAAATCAAGAACGAATTAGGCTGGAGCCCCAAAGAGAGTTTTGAGACAGGGATTCGCAAAACCATCGCATGGTACATCACCAATGAAGAATGGTGGCGCAATATTCAAAGCAAGAAGTATCAACAGCAAAGGCTGGGGATTGGAACATAAATCCTGAATACCATTTACTCAATTTATTCAGAATAACTTTAGCTACTCAACGATTTTAATACTGAATAAACTCCGAGCTACACCAGCTATTGTCGAATTACACCTAAATCATTTGTGCCCATTCGTGGGAAGATATGAACTCTCACAGGTCACACAGATTGCAACCAAGCTAATAAGCCATTTATCACTATCCTTGCAACTACAGATAAGATATGAATACATCCGCAACAGATAATCAGCAACCCTAATTGTTTGGGAATAACATGAAAATTATCAATAGACTATTATCGTTTTTTGTCATGCACCCTAATTTGCTATTCTTTCTGAAGTACACCGTATTATTTACAATGCTGTTGCTCTCTATTGCTTCCATGGCATTTAACAAGATAATCGCCACCGAATCTAATACCATCTTTTAAGTGAACTTCTAATCCCCCTGTTGGATAGAAACGATTTTAAACGAGAACGCGGAATACTTTTTTTACTGATGGAATAAATAATGAAAATTAAATCCTACCTCCCCGATCAAATATTGAGCAATGATGACCTTGCAGTTGTTTTCCCAGAATGGTCACCACGAAAGATTGAAAAAAAAATTGGAATCAAGAGACGACATATCTCCGCTTCTGATGAGACAGCCTTGGACATGGCATTAAAAGTTTGCGAAACTCTATTAACTGATAACGACCGTGAAATCATCGACTTTGTGCTTTTATGCACTCAAAGTCCTGATTACTACCTTCCTACTTCAGCTTGCATGTTGCAGGATAGACTAAGACTAAAAACCGGTATTGGTGCATTTGACTATAATCTTGGATGCTCTGGATTCATCTATGGGCTATCCCTTGCGAAGGGACTTATCATAAGTGGCATTGCATCAAATGTGTTGCTAGTTATGTCCGAAACGTATACGAAGCATATCCACCCATTGGATAAAGGGAATCGCAGTATCTTTGGTGACGGTGCAGCAGCAGTATTGTTGAATAGCGATGATATATCAAAAATTCACAATTTTTCTTTGGGAACTGATGGACGAGGTTGGCAAAATCTTATTATCCCCAATGGGGGACTTAGAAAACGATTTGATGAGAACGCCATAGATTGGACTGACGAAAATGGAATTCTAAGGAACGATAACAATCTGTATATGAATGGACCTGAGATATTCAACTTTACTATAGAAGCCGTCCCCAAGCTAATTGAGGAAGTGTTAAGCAAAAACAAATGCACAATAGATGATATTGACTATGTGATTTTCCATCAGGCAAACCAGTACATGCTTCAATACCTCAGGGATTTAATAAAGATTCCTGAAGATAAATTCTATATAAATATGTTAAACACTGGTAATACAGTTTCAGTTACGATACCCATAGCGTTAGAGAACTGCCTTAATGGAGGTACCATTAACACTGGTGATAAAGTGCTCTTAGCGGGTTTTGGTGTCGGGTATTCTTACGGAGCTACAATAATTACAGTATAGAGGTATAAAATGACAATTAACGTTTTCACAAAAGAACTTGCAGAACTGCTCGAAATTGAAGATGATCTTAGTCTTGAAACCAATCTGAAAGACTATGAAGAGTACGATTCGATGTCTATTATGTCTCTGGTCGCTTATGTTCACAAGACATTTGGGAAGCAGTTTAATGCCAGGCAATTAAATCAAATAGATACTGTTGAATCACTGGTTGAACTGATCGGGAAAGAGAGTTTTGATAGTTGAAATATTGGTCTGAGACGCTGCTCGAAAAAAAGCGTATTCTAATTACCGGTGCTTCATCCGGGATAGGTAGAGAATGTGCCATTGCATGCTCAAACTTAGGCGCACATATAATACTAATGGGCAGAGATGAAAAGCGGTTACAAGAAGCACTACACAGTCTTAGTGGAACAGGTCATTCTACTATTATATGTGATCTAACCCTTGTGAACTCCATTAAAGATCATCTTGCACATTTGAAATCCACGGAGCCCATATCCGGTTTCATTCATTGTGCAGGAATCGAAAGGACTAGACCTTTAAAAAGCTTCGATTCTGAAGACTTCGCGGTCATGTTCAATACAAACGTTACATCTGCTATTGAGTTAACCCGTGTTATATCAGCTCTTGGTTACCTCGAAAAAAATGGTGCAAGTTACGTTTTCATTTCCTCTGTAAGTGGGATAAATGGTGAAAAAGGGAAACTAGAATACTCGAGCACAAAAGCTTCTTTGTTTGCATTAACCAAGTCCCTTGCGCTAGAACTTGCAGTCAAACATATCAGGGTTAATTGTATTAGCCCGGCAATGGTTCAAACTCCAATGTTTAAATCTATTACTGACAGTCTGCCTGAGGATTCAGTCAATTCAATTGAGGCCAAGCATCTTTTTGGATTTATTGAACCCTCAGATGTTGCTAACTTATGTATATATCTAATATCTGATTTGAGCCGAAAAATAACAGGCTCGAACATTGTCATTGACAGCGGTTATACCCTAAAATAATCTCAATGCAGTTTAACACAGTTCCCTTTTTTCTCTTCCTTTTTGTTGTTGTAGTTTTATATTACATTTTACCAAGTCGGTTCAGAAACTACTTGCTTTTGACAGCCAGCTATTACTTCTATTTCAGTGCTAAAGCAGAATACCTAATAATTCTACTGGTTTCCACTGCTGTTAACTATTTATCAGGAGTAACCATAGCACGGCATCAGGAAAGAAAAAAGATAGTTCTGAGCTTAAGTTTGGTTTTCAATCTTGGTGTGCTATTCTTTTTTAAATATTTTAATTTTGTAGGCAGTCAGTTAAATACGCTCTTTGATAGCTTTAGTTTACCTCTTAGCATCCCTCATCATAGCCTAATTCTACCCATTGGTATATCATTTTATACTTTCATGGCTATCGGTTATGTGCTAGATGTTTACTGGGGAGACATCAAGTGCCATAAGAACTATCTCACATTTTCTTTATACATGTCTTTTTTCCCGCAGATCCTTTGTGGTCCCATTGGAAGGGCTAAGAATTTGTTTGTTCAGTTTACTACAGATCATCCCCTTCAGTACGACAATTTCGCAAATGGATTTCGGCTGATACTTTGGGGTCTGTTTAAAAAGATGGTGGTTGCAGATAATATAGCAGTATATGTAGATGCCGTGTTTAACAATACTCCCATGCATTCATCTTTGACAGTAATTGTGGCAACTTTGTTGTTTCCGATCCAGCTCTATGCCGATTTCTCGGGCTATACTGACATCGCACGTGGTGTAGCTAAATTACTAGGCTATAACTTGATGGTTAATTTCAGAACTCCATATGTAAATTCTACATCTGTAACGGATTACTGGAAGCGTAATCACATATCTCTTACATCTTGGTTTCGTGACTATGTGTTTTATCCATTCTTGGGTACAAGTACATCGAAATACAAACTCTACCTCGGGATATTCATAATGTTCTTAGCCAGTGGTATCTGGCATGGGGCAAGCTGGATGTTTGTTATCTGGGGTATTATTCAGGCTGTCTACCTGATAATTGATGACTTGACCGGAATAGCTAAACACCGTAGCAGTAATATCATCGTTAATGTTCTAAAAAGAACATCCACCTTTGTTCTGTTATCATTTGGTCTTGTTTTTTTTAGACTTGCTAGTGTCGGTGATATTATGTTTTTCTATAGAGCTATAACAAAATGCGACTGGGCACTTTTTATTGGCACAAGAAGCAATATCCTGAATATTTTATCTGGGATATTGATTCTATTTGCATGTGAATTAGTAATAGATAAAAAGCAGATTGACGAGTACATTATGTGTAAAAGATATTACCTTAGATGGAGTTTGTATATAGGTTTAATAATCTTAATGTTTCTTTGCGGAAATTGGGGAGGGGGAGGGTTTCTCTATTACAAGTTTTAAAAATGGAATCAATTAAATTATGAAAACCAAATTACAAGCAGAAATAGTCAAGATTGTAACAAAGTCAATTACATTATTTGCGTTAATTATTTTAGCTGACTACTTAATATCTAACGGTATAGACTATATATTGCGTAAAAATCAAAGCGGATATTATGAATTTAAGCAAGTTGTGGAAACTAAACCAGAGATAGTAATATTAGGTGCTTCTAGAGCTTCCTGTCATTATGTTTCGACCAAAGTAGCCAAAGGGACAGGAAGATCAGTCTACAATTTTGGAGTTGGTGGCACTAGTGTTCTGGTGCAGTATACTCAATTACAGGAGATTCTGTCAGTTTATAAGCCTAAGTTGATAGTATACGAGATTTGCGGGTCTGATTTCAGCCAGTACTTTGTAATGGATTCATCGATTAGATACTTGAAGATGTTTCCACTAACTGTAGAAACAAAGAGGGCGTTCAAAGAAACCGACAAATATTTCGTCTATAAAAACATTTTTAAACTTTATAAGTATAATAATGACGTACTGGGGTTGATTGTTGGAAGGTCAAAAACAAACGTGTATAATCTTGGTTATGCCCCCAATCCCACAGCCTACCTTCCGTTAATTTTACAGACTAATAAGAGTTATGTATCGGATACTCAGTCAGCATCCAATAGTGCGTTACTTCAACAAACATTTTGCAAATTACTTCAACTGACTGAGCAGTTAAAAATTCCTATAGTCTTTTTAAGATCACCTTACTATCACCCTAAGGATAGTAATATTAATCTTAGAGTTGATCCCATTGTTTTAAAAGGGATTGAAAAACATAATAAAAGCTTAATTGACTTTAGTTCAATGAGTATTCCGGCTTTTGAAAACCCTGGGAATTATAAAGACTACATTCACTTGACTGATAAGGGGGCTAACATGTACACAGATATAATTGTTCCCTACCTAAACAAATTTATTGATCAACAAATTATTGATGACAAATAGCATTAACTATTTCATCGATAGCTTATTGTAGTCTAACCCAGTCTGTATCATACTTCAAATCAAGTTAAATTGTCGTTGTTATAGTCCTGAAACAATAGGAGAAGCCTGAAATATCATTTACAATATGGCTGATATTTCTCTCTGAGTCTAAGCTAATTATAGTTGTAATAATTCAGATTGTAATAGTGACGGATTGTTTGTTCAGAGAAGCCCGTGTTTATGTTTAATTTGTTTGGTGTAGATTAACAAACAAAATTGTTGGGCCTCGCATAGTGCTCTAAGTACCTTAGACTTTAACTTTATTGGATCCAATGAGGTCTAAAGAACCATAGTTGTTCTACTGGTTTCATTAGTTGTTCTATGTTTCTTACAATTTACCAGAGATACAAACTTTAACAGAAATTGTTGTTTTTTCACACATTATTTTTTATCCTAATCTACACCGATGAAAGTTTTTCAACGACCTATTTTCATGTCGTTTATCATTATCTTTACTCCTATGGTGTAACTTTGAGATGGTTGTGGTTCTGGTGAGAAGACTTGTAGGACTATGCATAGGTTTTTATCATTGTTTATCACAGAATGTGTTGTTTCAAAACTTGTTTGTTAGCCAAAGTATACTCCAGGGACTAAGATGTTTGAGCTTCAATCCAATCTGGGTCATAATAGCAATTTAAAATGGACTCCCCCATCATATACCATTTGGAGTGTTGAGGGTGGAAATAGAATTATCTGAAGAAACAATATCGGATTACCTGGTCAGGATGTTAATTTGACTCCCCATTCGAAATATTGCGTTTTACTGGGAGATTCTTACCTGGAGGCACTGCAATATCAAGGCAATAGGATAGCTGCTGGCATCGTACAGGACAAACTAACTTCGATTATGAGTTCGACTCAGATTGTTAACTTGGGATCATCAGCTCATGACCCCTATGTAATGTGGTTTCGATTGAAGTTTTACGAGAAATACTATCCACCTTCAAGAATTTTTTTAGTCTATGAGAGTTTTGGAAATCTCAAGCATTTTTTCACAAGGTGGAAAAGCCCCTTAGATTTTAGTATTCAGCCGAAGTTTGGCGTAGAGCAACATGCCAATAAATTCAGATTAGCATTATCGAATATTCGTTCATTTTCGGCATTTCTGACGATTCTACCCCGACTGTTTACAAAAAAAACTAATGATATTGCTTCAGATCATGCTGTAAACAATGCTTTGGATACTATTTCAGATGAAAGTGCTATCTCAATGTTGCAAGATTGCTTGCTTCAATTCAGAAATAAATATGGCGATTCATTTACCTACATATCCATAATGAGCGATAATCCTTATGAGGCGAGAATCGCTGATTTCTGTATGGTAAATTCTATTAATTATCTGTACAATCCTCACATCATGAAACCCGGGAACTTGATTAATGGTGATGGTCATTTGAACCTAATGGGGAACAAACTTCTGGCAGAATATCTTTTTGACTTTATAGAAAACGCCGAAGAGAATAAAAGGCTTTAATGCACTTCACAATTATTAGGGAAATCGAGTAGAGGAATTATGAAAAGAATTAGTTTATTGTACTCACTTCAGTTGGTTATCTTGATGTTAATTACTTTATCTAATTGGAGTTGTTCTTCTTCTACAGAACCTAAATCAGGTTCTTTGACAGGGAACATCGTTCTGATTAACGACTCGGGCAACCAAGAGCTTGAACCGGCAGATTTTGCTGGTATTACTGTTGCTATTTACCCACTTGTAGTGATGGACACAACTTTGGTTAGATTAAACACAAGATACCCAACTATTGGGATACAGATAAATCAAAAAACAGAATTTGACCATCGGGAGAACAACTCAATTCTCAGTACGCAAACATCTGGCGATGGTTCTTTCAATATAAGCAGTATCCCGGAGGGGGCATACAACATCGTGGTTTATAAAGAGGGTTGGGGCTTTAAGTATTTTTGCAATTTTGGAATACAAAAAGGGAGCAATTCCATAAATTCTGTTGCAGAAAACCAGAATGGGGAAGTTCAACTTTATCGGGATGTGGTGCTTTCTGACTATTATCCAAGCGGTTCATACAATTTTAGCAGTAAACATAACGTTGTTATCCAGGATGATGTTTTTTTTCTTGAAGATTCTGATGTTACTTTTGC
>JAQVMI010000049.1 GCA_028703735.1 Candidatus Cloacimonadota bacterium
GAAAATTATTTGTTCAGGGTATTGGAATTGCTATTATACGTGAAAATAGTTTTGTATTGAGAATTAGAACGGCAGAATTGAATTGGATGAACCCTTTTTTATTATGACCGCAGAGGGCAAAAAAAAGGAGATCAGAACTGTGATAAAAATTAACCAAGACTTATTTCCCCCCCCCCCGATAGCACACATCGCGCTATGATCAATGTTAGGCAACCAGTTTTGCATGCTGTTACAATCGTTTTTGTCCTGCTTTCGAGTTGGATCGCCATCCCTTGCTTTGCAACACATTACGTAACTGTAGGACCTGGTAATGAGGATTTTGGTAACCTGCATGCAGCTATAAGCTCTTTGCCGAGTTATGTAGGTGAAGATACTGAGGCAGTAATACAAATCTCGGACAATACCTATGTTAACACAGCAACGTACGTTATTAATTTCTCTTCATTTAACTTTTCTAAACTAAGCATTGAAAGCGCAAATGGTTATGATAATTGCATTCTGCAAAGCACCACACCAAATCCAGTTCCATATTTCGGAACAGTTTTTCATGTTGTGGGAAACCAATCTAAAGAGTTTATTATCAGAGATATAACCATGGCAACAATGGCAGAAAACTACCCAATATACTATCAAACAGCCACATTACGTGAGTTACATATTGAAGGATGTAATCTGATGTATCCCAAACAAGCCATCGAAATAGCTAACGGTTACGGCGAATCTGACATTAGTATTGTTAACAATTGTTTTAACGATGATTTCCCCTCTGGTGCTAATCAACCAGGAGCGGGAATTTATATAACTGCAGCTTACAGCTATTTAAATTTAACCATTTCAAATAATGAAATTAATGATTACATTAAACCGATATTAGTTAATGCGGTTAATCATAATACATTAATCTCAAATAACCTGTTTACTTCTCCCTCTCAATTGGTTGAAATAAGTGTTATACAGATTGATGACATAATCTGGAATCAAAACTCCAATTTTTCCATTCTAGATAATGTGTTTATAAACACCATCATAGACACAGATAGAGTTTCTGGAGAAATTGCCGACAACGTATTTTTGGCAACAAACCCATATTTAAGTTATTTTATTTGGTGCTTAAATTGGGACGATGATGGGGTTAATACACAACTGATGATTCGTAGGAATCTGTTTTATGGAACAAACACCAACACATGTATCTATGCACCAACAAACTACAATATTGATGGTTCTGTGGATATGAAGATTGAAAATAACTCTTTTCTAAATGTAGGCACAGCTGTTAAAATAGAACTCGCAGAATACTATCAAGAGAATCAGATATCTTCCTTCAAAAATAACTTTATTCAGTGTTCATCAGAACCAATGGTATTACTTACATACGGTACTATAACCCCATCAATTCCTGTTCAGATTAATCATAGCATGTTCGTTAATGGCTATCCGGCAAACAGCAGTTATTTCATAGTTGATAGCCAGACATGCCCTACCGGCAATCCGTATATCAATATGGACACAGAAAACTGCACTTACACACTTATCTGGAATGAAGCACAACGTAGTCCTTTGATTATGGCAGGATATGGAAATGAAGGATTGGGTTCGCCATACCATTCTAACCGGCTTGATATTGGCTCTGTGCAATACTCTGAATACCCGCATGAGTATGTAACCTACACATTCCCTCCCTATTCCCAAAGAAATGGCTTGAAATGGATGAGTTTCCCTACTTTGGATAGAATCTGGAATCCTACGACAAATGAGCCGGATGTGGCTAATACGTTCTTTATGCCTATCAGAGACACTGAGATTTTGAATTCAATAACTTGGAAGGAGCAAGATGATAATGCACAAGATATTCATTTCGCAAGTGGAAGTTGGGTTGGAGACTTATCTCATTACATTATCCCTGAACAGGGCTACAAAATTCAAATGGCGCAAGGTCTGCAGAACGAGCAAAGCATAGCAGTTCCGGGGATTATTCCTTCTGTAGATCAGTATCCCCTAACCCTCAAAGCATTTTCCTCCAGTAAAGCCCCCAAGCCAGACAATGAGAATTGGCTTGGGTATTTTCATTCAGCCACTGTTAATGCTCTTGATGCTTTTACTGGGATATTAGACAATCTTTGGTTCATCCAAACCCAAAACTGGACTATGGTTAGGGAAAACATGTCTCCGGGAAGTCCCTGGATTATTGCCTACCAAAATGGTAAAGAACCCACCTTAAGCTATGGGGATATGGTAATTGTGAAGTGCTTTGAAGATGCTCAGTTTTGTTGGAATACTACTCCAGAAGACCAGATACCAATAGAAAAAGAACTGCCCAAGCACTATCTGTACGAAGAAAAGCCGGATTATGTCCCTATGTATGTGGAAATGGATGCTGCTAATCTACCCGGTGAAATAGCCCTGTTTGTGAATGATGTGTGTATTGGAGCGGCAGTTGTGTGTGACAGTCTGGTGGAAGTCCCTGCTTATATCTTGGATAATCCCGATCCCAATGCCGAAGTGGAAATCCGGGTTTATTATGCAGACAAGGCTGCCGTGGATCAAATTCCCGCTTTCAGGGTGTGGAATAACACCAGCGGAGCTTATGAGAATAAGCCTCTTGTCCTGAATCGCAAAAACTACTATTATAAAGTGAAATTAGCTAAAGGAGAGGGAGAAACCCCTGTCGCTTCATTGGCAACAATGGAGATATATCCCAATCCCTTCAATCCCAGCACCACAATTCGCTTCAACCTACCGGAAGTTACAGAGATAAAGCTGGAAGTATATAACCTGAAAGGGCAATTGGTGCGGACTCTTGCCAAAGGAATTGCTGATTCAGGTAGGCAAAGTGTATCTTGGGATGGAACGGATAATCAGAATAAACGTGTAGCCAGTGGCTTGTATTACAGTAAGCTGAGCTATCAGAACAAAACCTTCGTAAAGAAAATGGTAATGATGAAATAAACACCCCCTTCAGTTCTATGGTGTTGGGCATTTTCTGCTCAACGCCTGAACTGTGAGGAAATGGATTCCGGATCGAGTCCGGAATGACAATTCAGGAATAATGGATTCCGGATTGAGTTCGAAATTACATAAAGAGAAGATGAACATGAAATTTAGCATGAATAAAAACATGAACACAAATGCTAATCTGTGGATATTGCTTGTCCTGTTACCAGTTTTATGTGTTGGCTTGTGCTCTGCTGTAACCATAAAGGTCGCTTTAGATGGCAGCCAACCCTACAGCATTATTCAAGAAGCAGTTAATGCATCTGCACATGGCGATACGGTTCTGGTGTATCCGGGCAGATACATAGAAAACGTGGATTACGTTGGCAAGAACATCACTATTGCCAGTTTAGAGCTAACCACTGGTAACCCTGCCTATCGGGACAGCACGATTATTGATGGTAACCAAAGCGGCTCGGTGATAAAATCTGTAACACCAATAAGCAATGCAGGTATCTATGGCTTCACCCTTACTAATGGGTCTGGATCAGCCGATATGTACTATCAGGGCATTCCAATTACACTCGGAGGGGGCATCTGGCTGAAAGATGCATCCTCTTTCCATATAAATAATTGTAGCATCTTCGGCAACAATGCATATTATGGGGGGGGGATTAGGCTAAGGAGCAGCACTGCATATATATCTAATACAACCGTGAGGCATAATTTTGCAACTGACGGAGGTGGAGTATACCTTGCCGGTCAAAGTAGTGTTATCTTTGACCAAACAAATCGCTGCAGTATTTATGAAAATACTTCGGGTGGGATACAAGACATAGTTGCAACTGATTCAAGACTATACAGCGATATATACTTGGACATAGGGACAGTTTGCCCGTCAACGAATTACTATATTTATTATAGGATAAGCAGTCCAGATGAACCGGGTGGATTTCCAATTATTGATATCCAGAGAGGCTATCGGACAGAGGTTAATCAAGATTTGTTTGTTTCTCCATCGGGCAATGATGCCAATGACGGCTTGAGCATCACTACCCCTTTAAAAAATATCTACAGAGCAATGCAAATGGTAGCTTCTGATAGTTTGAACCCCAAAATAGTAAATCTGGCGGAAGGAGTATATTCGTCTAATGAGGGGCAGTTTTTCCCAATCGCACTAAAGCCTTATGTGAAGATACTTGGAAATGTAGATTCGATCCCTTTACTAGAAAATCTAAATTCCAGAGAAACTCTATCTGGTTCACGAGCACAAAATGCATCAATTGAGAATATCACAATAGATTATGGAGATAATAATGAAGGAGCAGTCGCTATCATTTTAACGTTATCTGAAAATACTACTCTTAAGAACATAGATATTCTACCTCATCAGTCGAATACCTGGAAGGGGATTGGTATTGCATCAAACTCTTACTATCCAGTTGGTAGTTTTCTTGATACAATCCGCATTGAAGGTCAATCTTCCCGCTATACATCCGGTTTGATGCTTCACACAGTGGATGCGGTAGTGAAAGGGCTAACTATTGACAATTGTCATACCACAGGAGACGAATTTGACAATCCCTATCCGCCATTCTATTTCCATGGTAATAAGCTTACCTTAGAGAACTCACAAATAACCAATAGTAGCATGGTATATGATGATCCGGCAATAGTAAGTATAGGCATGTCTCATCGTGATTCCAGCAGCCGTTTAATCATGAATAATGTGCTGGTAGCCAACAATCAAAGCGGAGGTGAATCACCGGTGTATATTGCAGCTTTCACCGATTCCACTTCGCTGATCAGTAATTGTACCTTTGCCAATAACAGCGGAGGAAATTTTGCTGCAACCCTGAAGGGCAATATACAAGTGTCCAATTGCATCTTTGATAACGACACCCCGGCTGAGATTCTGATAGAGAATACGCAGCCGAATTTCACCTCTGTCATAGATTTTAACAACAATTTTATCCGGGGATATCCGCAGAGCTTTTCTTCGGTGGTTGCCAATGAAGTTTCATTTAATGATGTGGTGCTAACAGGTGATCCGGGATTCTGCAGTTATGTGGCAAATGATCCCATGTCTTATCGTTTGGGCAACAGTTCCATTTGCAGGGATGTGGGAACCGCAGATACAACAGGTTTATTTCTTCCAGAGTATGATCTTTACGGCAATCAGCGTGTTTATGGCACAGCTATTGATCTTGGCTGCAACGAATGGAGTTATCCAGTGTCTATCGAGGACAGCCTTCTGCCCAGTCCGGTGGTTATTACCACATATCCCAATCCCTTTACTGATATGGTAAACATCCGCTACAACCTATCTAAAGCAGCCAAAGTGAACCTCCAAATCTATAACTTCAAAGGGCAACTGGTTAAAACTCTCATTA
Organism: Candidatus Cloacimonadota bacterium; assembly: GCA_028703735.1. Classification (GTDB taxonomy): domain Bacteria; phylum Cloacimonadota; class Cloacimonadia; order Cloacimonadales; family Cloacimonadaceae; genus Cloacimonas. The sequence goes on from JAQVMI010000049.1 coordinate 5,328, forward strand.
ACCACAACCAAAGCAAGGGTGAGCAACTTTCCGTGTGGGAAGGCTGTGACGATAGTTCCAGGCATTTAGCTTCCGGTCTCTATTTTTTACGCATCGAGATTGATGGCAAACAGCATCAAACCCGCAAACTGGTTTTGCTAAAGTAACATAGGATTATATCCTGTTGTAACATAGGATTGTATCCTGTTGTAGGGTTGGGTTTGTAACCCAACCCCTGTTATGCTGGTTAAAAACATATTCCGCCGGTTCAAAACCGGCTATTACAACAGCTTCAAAAGCTATGTTACAAACCACTTTCAGCCGGCTGATAGTAATATCATTATAAGCTTAATAAATAACTGCATGGAATTAGCGTTTCAATGCAGAAAAAGCCTCCTGGAGGTAGAACCCTACCCCAAAATGGTTGGCTGCTGCGAAACTTTTCATTGACAAATCACCGGGCTTGGGAAAATTGGCTATCAAGCGTGCGCCCTTAGCTCAATTGGATAGAGCATCTGACTACGGATCAGAAGGTTTGGGGTTCGAGTCCCTTAGGGCGTGCCACTTTTTTCTTGCCAGCATACGCTGGCTTTTTTTTATGGTGAACAATTATGAATATAGAAGCTAAACCACTGAACAGATGGAGCAATATCATCCTGATTTATCGGATGATGCTGCGTTACTGGCATTACATTTTAACCGGTTTCATAGCCATGATTGCTTTTGCAGTCTTTAATGGCATTAGCATAACGATTGTGATACCTCTCTTCGATTATGTATTTAATCCTAATAAAACCACCATACTTTACGATAACTGGAGAGCATTTCTTGGGGCAATGTCCGATACCCTGCACAGCCATATAGCACATTTCGGTGGGTTACTACCGGCAATGCAAAACTATTCTGCTCTGTGGAATGATACCAAAGTTTTGATGCTGCAAACAGATTCTCTGGCTCTTTTGTATGTATTATGTGTGCTGATCTTTGTGATAATCTTCTTCAAAAACCTGTTTTTCTTTGTTCACAGGATTTTGTTTAACGGAGTTCGTGGCAAAACAATCAGGGATATCCGCAGCTATATGTTTGGGCGTTACCTTTCCCAATCGCTGGATTTTTATAGCTCTAACCGCACCGGTGATGCCATTGTCCGGATGGTGAACGATGTGGAAATTGTAAGTGAGCAGTTTATCAATTCGGCTATCAGTGCTGTGCGTGAACTAATTACTGTAATTGTTTTCGCCAGAATAGCCATGCTGCTTAATGCCAGGCTTTTCGTTTATAGCATCGTGGTTTTGCCACTCTTTACCGTTATGGTTAGCACCCTTGGCAAAAAAATTAAGAAATATTCCAAGCGGATTCAAGAACAGCTATCGTTTCTTTTTTCCAATGTGGAAGAAGTGCTGAACAGCATGAAAATTGTTCAGGCTTTTCGGCATGAAAAACAGGAGTATGATAACTTCCAGTCTATCAACGACCGTCATTATAGAATGTGGTATCGTTCCCAAAGCTACAGTTCGCTAAATACTCCAATCTCAGAGCTTAATACTGCCATCACGGGTATAGTGGTAATAGTGATAGGTGGCAACATGATTTTAACTCCTGGCAGCGGATTTAGCTTAGGGGATTTTACTGCCTTCCTGTTTGCCTTGTTTTCCATGCTGCATCCCCTTAAGGTTATAACTCAGGTTTACACAGATGTGCGTAAAGCATTGGTTTCACTGGATAGAATTGCCCCCGTGTTGAATCAGATCTCAGAAATTGTAGATAAACCCAACGCTATCGAAAAATCTGAATTCACCTCCCAAATCAGCTTCGAGAAAGTGGGTTTCTATTACAAAGAGAAAAATCCTGTATTACATGATGTAAATTTAACCATTCCCAAAGGCTGCAAGATTGCTTTTGTAGGATCCAGCGGAGGTGGAAAAACCACCATCGCAAATCTGATAAATCGCTTATACGACGTTAAAGAAGGCAGTATAAAGCTGGATGGCACAGACCTAAGAGATATAAAGCTGGATAGTTTGCGCAGTTTGTTTGGCATAGTTACCCAGGATTCTATCCTATTCACCAAATCCATTAGGGAGAACATTGCCTATGGTAGCCAAAATTCTGTAAGTGACGAAATGATTATCACTGCTGCCAAAATTGCTAATGCCGATGAATTTATCAGCGAATTCCCCGATTCTTACGATCATATATTAGGCAGCAAGGGATCCGATCTTTCCGGAGGGCAAAAACAGCGCATCTGTATAGCCCGTGCCATTGTTGCCGATCCCCCCATCCTGATCTTTGACGAAGCTACTTCTGCCTTGGATACAGATTCCGAACATAAGGTTCAGGCTGCCATAGATGAAGCTACCCGCAATAGAACTGTTATTATGATTGCTCACCGCCTTTCCACAGTTGTGAAAGCCGATAAAATTGTGGTATTGGAAAAAGGCAGAATTGTAGATTGTGGTAGCCACGAAGAATTGTTACAAAGCAGTAAACGGTATCAGCAGCTTTATCAGAAACAAAGCTGAACATGGTTTATGCTTGACACATGCACCGCAGATTAAATATGGATTATTGTTCAGCTGTAATACATCGTAAAGTGGCTAAACAAGATAGCTATTTACCGTGAATAGTGAAGAACAGCATCCAAACTACTATAGGAAATTGATATATGAAGATTAGTGGATTTTCTTTTGTGCGCAACGGCATAAAGCTCTATTATCCAATTGTGGAGGCTATTAGGAGCATTTTGCCCATTTGTGATGAATTTGTGGTTGCCATAGGCAAAGGTGATGAAGACGATGATACCAGAGAAAGAATTGCAGCCATCAATGATCCAAAAATTAAGATAATAGACACTGTTTGGGATCCCAAATACTGCAAACGTGGAGCAATAAACAGTTGGCAAACCGATATTGCCATGAAGGAATGCAGTGGAGATTGGCTATTCTATTTACAGGCAGATGAAGTGGTGCACGAAGCTGATTTACCAATTATCAAATCCCGCTGTGAAGAGCTGTTAAACGATACCGAAGTGGAAGGATTAATCTTTAATTACAAGCATTTTTGGGGAGACTATCAGCATTATCACAATGGTCATGGCTGGTATCCCTATGAGATCAGAATTGTGCGCAATCTTCCCAAAATACATTCCTATCAAAGTGCTCAGTCTTTCCGATATTTCGAGGTTTACGAACACCCCCGTCAGGAAACCAATACCCGTAAGCTAAAAGTTGCCTTGGTTAATGCCCGCATTTTTCATTATGGTTGGGTTCGCCCACCCCATTTAATGCAAAACAAACGCAGAGCTTTGGATTCTGTGCATTGGGGTAGAGATAAGGCAGAAGAATATTACGAAAAAGCCCCACAATACTTTGATTATGGACCCTTGGATAAACTTGGGGTTTACAAGGAATCACATCCCGCGGTAATGGCACAAATGATAAAAGACATGAACTGGAAAGATAAGCTGCAATTTTCCGGAAAACCCAATCCATACCGCGAACCTCATAAGCACGAAACCTTTAGAGTTCGATTGTTAAGCTGGTTCGAGCGGAACTTGAATGGGGGAAACCAATTGGGCACATTTAAGAACTATCAATTGTTGAATAAATGACCATTAGCCTCATTATCCCTGTTTTTAACCGCTTGAATCTGCTGGAAAAATGCCTGGCTGCTGTTCGTAAGCAAGAACTGCTTCCCGATGAATTAATCCTAAGTGACGATGGCTCTACAGAGGACGTTGTGAAGTTCTACCAGGAACAAAAACAGCTTTCCCCTGTTCCCATAAAGCTTGTTGCTCAAAAACATACCGTATTCAGGGCTGCCAGGGTTCGCAATAACGGAGTTTCTGTTTCCACGGGTGATTTGTTAGTGTTTATAGATCAGGATATTATAATCCCCCAATCATACCTAAGAACAGTAGCGGATTGCATTGGTACAGATCGTTTTCTTAGTGCTTATCCGGTTCGCTTATCAGCAGCACAATCTGAACTAATAAACCTTGCGGTAATTGAAAAAGGCAATTGGGAAAGCTATCTTCTTCCGCCTCAAAAGGCAAAAATGCGTAGCCAATTTAGGAAGGACTATTTATCCTATCTTATGTGCCGCTATTTGAATATTCGTAGCCATGGAGCGAAGCTTCGTAGCGGAGTTTCGGCAATTTTAAGCTCCGATTACGAAGCCGTAAATGGTTACGACGAGAATTTTGAAGGGTGGGGTGGCGAAGATGATGATTTGGGTAGAAGGCTGCTTGCTTTTGGCAAAGTGGGGTTCAATTTTGGCTACCCCTGCTATCCCCTACACCTATATCACGAGCCAAATCATGTGAATTTTAACAGGGTAAACACTCCCTATACCCGCAGTACCATAAAAACTATTGGCAAAAATAACTACCGCTGCAAATCCGGCTTGGA